>JAOPWT010000069.1 GCA_025965555.1 Mycobacterium sp. | reverse complement strand
CTGCAGCCCAGCGAGCGCCTCCTCGGAGACGTCCAGCTGCGCTAGTCGTGTGCGGGCATCCGCGGCCCACGCCAGCACACCGTCGACGTCGGCCGCGTACTTGCGGGTGAGGTTGCGCAACTCCCCTTGGCGCGACAGTTTGCCTTCCAAAGTGCTTGCATCGCTTGGCAATTCGGCTAGATAGTCGCCGAGTTCGGTGGACACGTCACCGGCGATGGCGAGCGCCTCGCCGAGCCGGTCCCCCAACGTCCGCAGCGTCGAGTCATCGGTCGCCTGCAAGGCCACCTTGGCCTGTCCGATCCAGTCCACCGCCGAAACCGCACCCTGAGCCGGCTCGTCCAGCTCACCCGACAGCGCGACTCGCGCGGTCTGCGCCGCATCCCGCAGCGCGTCCAATTCCGACAGTCTGCGGATGTCGGCCACCAGCGCGTCATCCTCACCGAGCTGCGGTTCGACGGCGTCGATCTCGCCAAGCCCGAACTGCAGCCGGTCGGCTTCCAGGGCCAGTTCGCGCGCCCGTTGCCGACGGTCGGCCAGATCCCCTCGCCGGGTGAGCCACTCGTCGCGCAGCCCGCGGTACTTGGCAAGGGGCGCGTCGACGTCGGCGAACCGGTCGAGTGCCGAACGCTGCTCATCGGATCGCATCAACCGCAGCTGATCGTTCTGACCATGCAGCGCAAGGAGTTCGGTGGTGAACGTACTCAGCGACTTGGCGGGTACGCTGCGCCCGCCGAGGTACGCCCGCGACGGCCCCTCGCGACTGACCGAGCGGGCGGCGATGACGCTGCCGTCGTCGTCGCGGTCGGCGCCCGAGGAATCCAGGATCTCGTCGATGCGCTCGGCGACCGTCCCGCCGAGTTCCGTCGTCGTGAAGCGGCCCTCGACGACGGCGCGTTCCGAGCCGGACCTGACCCGGCTGGCATCCGCGCGGGCACCGCCGAGGAGGTGCAGGCCGGTGACGACCATCGTCTTGCCCGCGCCGGTCTCCCCCGTCAACACGGTGAGCCCACGGTCGAACTCGGCGGTGGCGGCCCTGATCGCACCGAGTTCCTGGATGCGGATCTCAGCGAGCACTGCGCCCCCGCCAGCCGGTGACGGGCAACCGGAACTTGCGTACCAATCTGTCGGTGAACGGCGCACTGTCCAGTCGGACCCACTTCAGCGACGTGCCGCAGCGGGTGACCTCGAGGCGTCCGCCGGCAGGCACCACCATCTCGCGGCGGCCGTCGCAGAACACCATCGCGTCGTAGCCGCTGGCCTCGACCTCGATCGCGATCGACGCGTCCGGGCTGGTCACCATCGGCCGTGCGAAGAGAGCATGAGCGTTGTTGGGCACCACCAGAATCGACTCGAGGTCGGGCCAGAGGATGGGCCCGCCCGCCGAGAATGCATAGGCGGTGGAACCAGTCGGCGTCGAGACCAGCACGCCGTCGCACCCGAACGAGGACACGGGGCGGCCGTCGACCTCGAGCACGACGCCGAGCACGCCTAGGCGTGGACCCTTCTCCAGGCTGGCCTCGTTGAGTGCCCAGCCGCGCTGCTTGATCTGGCCGTCGACGCGCACGACGATGTCCAGCGTCATGCGCTTCTCGACGCGGTAATTGCGGTTGATCACCTGTTCCAGCACGGTGTCGATCGCTGACGCCTCTGCCTCGGCCAGGAACCCGATGCGGCCGAGGTTGACGCCCAGTACCGGGATCTCGACGTTGCGCGCGAGCTCCGCGGCGCGCAGGAACGTACCGTCGCCGCCGAGCACGAGCACCATCTCACAGCCCTCGGCGGCGCGTTCGTCGGCGTCGACGACCTGGATGTCGGTGCCAAGCGCGCTGATCTCGTCGGCGCTCAGATAGTACGGCTGGTGGTCGACCTGCTCCGCAGCCAGCACGCGGAGCCCGATCCCGTTCTCGCGGAGGACCTTCTCCACTCGGCGAGCGGTGTCGGTGGCTTCGTCGCGGCCGGTGTGTACGACGAGCAGAATCTGGCGTTCGCAGATCATTGTGGCCCCTCTTCGATGGCTCGACGCACGGCATGCTCCAGTGACTCGCCCTGCAGCGCACGATCGGTCTGCGCGCGAAGGCGCAGGAAGAACTCGACGTTCCCCGACGGACCCGGCAACGGACTCGACGTGACATCGACCGTCTGCCAGTCGAGTTCAGCGGCCCGGCGTGCGACCGAGAGCACCGCGTCGGCCCTGACCGCGGGATCCGAGACGACGCCCCCCGGCCCGACCCGGTCTCTGCCCACTTCGAACTGTGGTTTCACCATGGGAACGATATCGGCGTCGGCCGACGCGCAGGCCACGAGCGCGGGCAACACCGTCGCCAACGAGATGAACGACAGGTCGGCGACCACCAGGTCGACCGGTCCCCCGATGGCCTCGGCAGTCAAGGCGCGGACGTTGGTGCGCTCCATGACCACCACCCGGGAGTCGGACCGCAACGACCAGGCCAGCTGGCCGTAACCCACGTCGGCGGCGACGACCTCGTGCGCCCCCCGGTCCAGCAGCACCTCGGTGAAGCCGCCGGTCGACGCACCGGCGTCGAGGCAGCGGCGGCCCTCGACCGCGACGCCGAACGCGTCCAACGCGCCGATGAGCTTGTGGGCGCCACGCGACACCCAGCTGCGTTCGTCGGTTTCGGTGACGGTGAGCTTCGTGTCGACGGTGACGGTCGTCGCGGGCTTGGCGGCAGGCATGCCGTCGATACTGACCCGACCGGCGCCGATCAGCTCGGCCGCCTGCTGACGGGACCGCGCCAGACCACGTCGGACCAGCTCGGCATCCACGCGAGCGCGCCGAGTCACGTGTGTTTACCTCTCGACTGATTCCAGCGCCAGAACCAACAGGTCGTGTGCCTCTTCCAGGCGTGCTGCGATGCTCTCCACGTCGACGTGGGCAGCATCCTCGGCGTTGGCGTCGGGCAGCTCGGCGAGCAACGCCGCAACCTGGGCGCTGATCTGGTTGGGATCGGTCGTCATCTCGACGTTCACGCTAGCTGATCGCCCGCGCTCACCAACGACCAGCGTTCCAGCGCGTCGTGCGCCGCGTTGTCGCCGCCGAGGATGGCGAACCGCACGCCGTCCAGGCTCGAACCCCACACGGTGCTCGCCACCGCGCGCACGATGCTCAACGGATCCTCGGCCTCCCGGCCGGTCGAGTAGACGGTGGCGTCCTGCGGGCCGACCTCGACGCGCCAGGCCGGGTGCGGTGCGATGCGCAGTGTGCCGCTGTCCGCGTACAGCGACCGCAGATCCGCGCCCAGATAGTTTGGGCGCTCGGCGGCATCGGCATAGACCACGTCGGCGGCCGAGCTGACTCCGGTGAGCACCAGAAGACTCGGCAGCCCAGCGGCGTTGGCGCCGGCGATGTCGGTGTCCAGACGGTCGCCGATGACCAGCGGGCGCTCGAACTCGCCACGGGCCAACGCATCGAGCAGCAGCGGCGGCTGGGGCTTGCCCGCGACCTGCGGCCGCTGATCGGTGGCGGTCTCGAGGGCGGCGACCATCGACCCGTTGCCAGGCAACAAACCGAGTTCGGACGGCAGCGTGCGGTCGACATTGGCCGCAACCCACAGTGCGCCGTCGCGGATGGCCAGTGCCGCCTCCGCGAGATCGGCCCAGCCGGTCCGCGGCGAGTGCCCCTGCACGACGGCCGTCGGCTTGTCGGCGAATTTACGCACCGGCTCCAGACCGACCTTGCGCACTTCCTCGGCAAGCGCCTCGGTACCGACTACGAGAACCGCTGAGCCCGAGCCCATTTGGGTGGCCAGCAGACGCGCGGCGCTCTGCGCGCTGGTGACGACGTCATCGGCCTTGGCGGCGAATCCCATCGCGACGAGGCTCTTCGCGACCTCGTCGGGACCGCGCGACGCGTTGTTCGTGACGAAAAGGGTGCGGGCCTCGATCTTCGCCAGGGTCTCGACGGAACCCTCGGTGGGCTGCTGGCCCCGGAACACCGTGCCGTCGAGGTCGAGCAGCAGGCAATCGTGTTCCTGCGCAAGTGTCGTCACGTCAGCTGAGCTCCGTGATCCGCTCATCGGCGTCGGTCACGCCGTCGATGTCCGCTGCCTCGGCATTGATGAACCATTGCAGCGCTTCGTCATTGCGGCCCAGCGCCAGGAGGGTGTCGGCGTAGGCGTAGAAGAGTCGAGTCGCGGTCAGCCCGGTCTGCTCTGGATCGAGTTTGGGCGTGGAGAGGGCTGCGAGTGCTTGTTCGTGCTGGCCGAGGTCTGAGCGGGCGCCCGCGACGACGATGCGGAGTTCGTCGGCGTCGTCACCGGTGAGCTCTTCGGCCTCGGGAGTGCGGGACAGGTCGATCGCGCGCTGGGGTCGGCCGACGCCACGCTCGCAGTCGGCGATCAACGGCAGAAGGGGCGACTTGCTACCCATCCGCCGCGCCGCGCGCAACTCCGAGAGCGCCTGCGCCCAATCGCCGCAGTGATAGGCCGCAATACCGACGGCTTCGCGAACGGCGGCGATCCGACCGGACCGCGTGCGCGCGGCCTGCGCGTGGCGCAACGCCAGTTCGGGATCCTCGTCGAGGAGGTCGCCTGCCGCGACGAGGTGCTTCGCCACGTAGTCGGCGGTCGCCTTGTCGAGCGTCATCAGCTCGCCGCGGACGTCCGGTGCCAACTGCTTGGCCTCGACGCCTTCCGGGATCGGGGGCGCGTTCTTGTCGGAACGGGCATCGTCGGACTGGGGTTGTACGCGTCGTGCACGGTCGGGCCCGGACGAGCGGGGGGCGCCGGCACCGCGGCGATCGCCTGAGCCGGAATCCCGACGCGGATCGGCAGAGCCCCTTCGTGGCGCGCCGGTGCTTGGCGGCCGTCGCTCGTCGCCTCCGCGTTGCCTGTCCTGGGCCACGTCTGCCTTCCCTGTTCTACTCACCGTCCCGCAAAGGATACGGCGACATTCGATGACTCGCGACGAATGCCGAATTGGAATGGCAATGTCGTCGAAAGAGAATCACCCCCCACGCAATTGTGGGGGGTGATTCTTAAAGGGTGTTCGGCGGTGTCCTACTTTTCCGCCCGGTGGGGCAGTATCATTGGCGCTGGTAGGCTTAGCTTCCGGGTTCGGGATGGGTCCGGGCGTTTCCCTGCCG
>JAOPWT010000031.1 GCA_025965555.1 Mycobacterium sp. | reverse complement strand
GCTTCACTGCAATCGATTGCAAGTGATGTACGCGACAGTCGCCGCGACGCGCAATCGGTCTGACAGAGAGGTTGGACATGCGCGGTACCCACTTATTTCGCCTACTCGCCATCGCGGTCGTAAGCGTGGTAGCCCTGGTTCTTGCCGGCTGCGGTGGCTCTGGATCCAGCGGCCCCGCGGGCAGCGGCCCGCTCAAGGTCGGCGCCTCGCTGTCGCTCACCGGTGACTTCTCCGATTCCGGCAAGGCTGCCCAGCGGGGATACGAGCTTTGGGCCGACACGGTCAATAAATCAGGAGGCATCCTCGGCCGTCACGTGGAACTGACGATCGTCGACGACGCTTCCAGCCCCGATCAGGTCGTGACCAACTACACCAACCTGATCACCAAGGACAAAGTCGACATCGTGTTCGGCCCCTTCTCCAGCCTCCTGACGGTGCCCGCATCACGCATCGTCAATCGTTACGGGTACTCGTTCATCGAGCCGGCCGGTGGCGGACCGTCGGTCTTCGACCAGAAGCTCGGCAACCTATTCTTCGTGCAGCCCGCACCCACCACCGCGGGCGGGAACATCTTCGCCGACTACATCCTGTCGCTTCCCCCGAACCAACGACCCGCCACCGCCGGATACGCCAAGCTCGACGACCCGTTCGCCGCCCCGATCGCCGAGAACATTCAGAATCGCTTCGAGGCCGCAGGCATCAAGACCGTCTATGACCAGACGTACCCCGCCGAGACGGCCGACATGACCCCGATCATGTCGGGCATGGTCGCGGCCAAGCCAGACGTCATCGTCGGCGGTAGTCAGGAGGCCGATGCATTTGCGCAGATGAAGGCATTGATCCAACTCAAATACAACCCCAAGTGGCTGTTCGAGTCCAATGGCGCGAACTCCCCTGCCGACTTCCCCGGCGCCGTCGGTGCGCCCAACACTGAGGGTGTTTTCTCCAGTGCGGACTGGTACGCCGACTCGACAGTGCCCGGCAGCGCGAAATTCATCGCCGACTACATCGCCAAATACGGAGGCACCGCAGCCACGATCGACCCGACCTCGGCGGAAGCCTACTCGGCGGGCATGTTGCTCGAGGCGGTCGCGAAGAAGACCGGCAAGATCGACAACGCCACGATCATCAGCACGTTGCATTCCGGCACCTGGCCGACCCTGGTGGGCGACCTGAGCTGGGACCAGTACGGAGCGCCACAGGGCAGCTACCTGCTCATCCAGTGGGTCGGCGGCAAACCCATCACCGTTTATCCGCCGGCGACAGCCGCGGCCTCTCCGGTCGCGCCCAAGCCCAACTGGGCCAGTTAGAGGGGCCGAGCATGCATGCATTGACACAAGCGATCATCCTGGGCGTCCTGACCGGTGGGGTCTACGCGCTCATGGCCAGCGGTCAAACGCTGATCTTCGGGATCATGAAGGTGGTGAATCTGGCCCAAGGCGTCCTGGTGGTCCTCGGGGCCTACCTGACGTTCACGTTGTTCACCCACCTGGGAATGGATCCATTCCTGTCGGTCCTCATCACGACCCCCATCTTGTTTCTGGTCGGAGTCGGTGTGCAGTGGGTGCTACTTCGCCCGCTGCACAGCGACGACGTCGCGCAGCTCTCCTTGCTGGTCACATTTGCCGTGGCACTCGGGATCGAGGGTGTCCTTTCATTCGTCTACGGCGCGACTCTGACCAACATTCAGCCCAGCTACGCGAACTCCAGCTGGACGGTCTTCGGCTACCAGGTGAGCGTCGTCCGGTTCGCGGCCTTCGGGCTGTCGCTGGTGATGTTGGGGGTGCTGTATCTGATACTCCAGCGGACCAAGTTCGGGCGCTCCGTTCGGGCCACGGTGCAGAACCCGATGTCGGCGCAGCTGCTCGGCGTCAACGCCGAGCGCGTCTCGGCGATCGGATTCGGGATCGGCACCGCCACCGCCGCGCTCGCCGGGTCGGTATTTGGGATGCTCAACTCGTTCAACCCCGGCAGTCACTACGACTTGATCAGCCGACTCCTCACCATCGTGGTGCTCGGCGGTCTGGGCAGCATCGGCGGCGCCGTCGTGGCGGCCGTCGGCATGGGCGTCGCGTCCTCCGTGGTCGCAGCGGTTGCCTCTCCGATCTGGTCGGACTTCAGCTTCTTCATCGTGCTGCTGCTGGTTCTGCTGATCCGACCACGGGGCTTGTTCGGCGCGCAGACGCGGGGTGCACTGTGACCGCGGCGATCACCCGGGTGGGACTCGTCCGCGCCGGGATCTTCTTCCTGCTCCTGATCGCGATACCGCTCCTCGGAGCGCCCGGATGGATCTTGAACACGTTGATCTTCACCATCATGTACGCCGCGCTCGCGAGCTCGTGGAACCTCATCGGCGGCTACGCCGGCTACCCGTCGCTCGGACATGTCGCATTCTTCGGCATCGGCGCCTACTCGATTGGCATCCTGTTCTCGGACAACGTGTTCGGCGGCTTCGTACCGTTTCTCGTGCTGCCACTGGTCGGCCTCGCGGTCGGACTGCTGTCTCTGCCCATCGGGTGGGTGTCCATGCGGACCCGGGCCGACGTCTTCGCGATCGTCACGATCACGCTTCTCTTCATCACCCAGACCCTCGCGTTCAACCTCAAGAGCCTCACCGGTGGCGCCCAGGGCACCAGCGTCGCGCCAGCTCCGTTCGGGATCGACCGTTACGACTGGCCGTACTACTTCGTG
>JAOPWT010000634.1 GCA_025965555.1 Mycobacterium sp. | reverse complement strand
ACAGCGCCGCCGTCTCGTGTACGCCGTGGCGACGGGCGAGTTCGTCCAGCGCCTCTGGCACGGTGCGGCCCTGCTTGTGAAGGGCCGAGACCAGGTCACAGGCGAGCACCGCGGCGCTGATGCCGTCCTTGTCGCGGACGGCGGAGGGATCGACGCAGTGGCCGATCGCCTCCTCGTACGCGTAGACCAGCGTGCTGCCGTCCAGGCCCGCGTCGGCGCGAACGAGCCACTTGAAGCCCGTCAGCGTCTCGACGTGCTGCGCACCGTGACCCGCGGCGATCGCGGCGAGCATGCGTGATGACACCACCGTGCTGGCGACCACGCTGCCTGCCATCACCTCGCCCGGCTCGGTTTGCGACAACACGTAATCGCCGAGTAGCCAGCCGGTTTCGTCTCCGGACAACATCCGCCAGCCCGAGGTCGTCGGAATGCCGACCGCGCACCTGTCGGCGTCGGGATCCAGCGCGATCGCGACGTCGGCGTCCACCTCGGCGGCGAGGGCCAGTAGCAGGTCGGTGGCCCCGGCTTCCTCCGGGTTGGGGAACGCGACGGTGGGGAAGTCCGGGTCGGGCGCGTACTGCTCGGCGACGGTGTGCACGTCGGTGAAGCCGGCTTCCCGCAGTACCAGCAGCGCGGGCTCCCCACCGACGCCGTGCATCGGCGTCAAGGCGATCCGGACGCTTCCCGTTCCGCGGCGCACCCCGGCGGCCCGGCGAACGTAGTCCCCGATGAGGTCGGTGTTGGCAGGCGTGGCGTCGCCGCGGGCGACGTCGTTCGGTGCGATCGCCATGGCCGCTTCGATCTCGCGGTCGGTCGGCGGGACGATCTGCATGCCGCCGTCGAGGTACACCTTGTAGCCGTTGTCGGCGGGCGGATTGTGCGACGCCGTGATCTGCACTCCGGCCGCAGCGCTGAACCGCCGGGCCGCGAACGCCACCACCGGCGTCGGAGCCGGGTCCGGCAGCAAGATGACGGAAAAGCCCTCTGCGGCAAGCACTTCGGCGGTAGCCAGGGCGAATTCGTCGGAATGGTGGCGAGCGTCGCGGCCCACTACCACCCGCGACCCGTCAAGGCGCCTGTCCTTGAGCACCTTGGCCAGCGCCCACGTCGCGGCCGTCACGGTTTCGACGTTCATGCCGCCGGGTCCCGGTCGCATGGGGCCGCGCAGCCCGGCCGTCCCGAACGTCAGGCGCTGATCCGTCATGGCGCTCATTGTCGCTCGTCGGTAGTCACATGCTCTTCGCGCGAGCGCTCATCGGAAGTCACATGCTCTTCGCGCGAGCGCTCATCGCCATCGGCGAGCTTTCGCAGCACCGGTGCGACGAGCATCAGCAGGTTGAACTCCAGCTCGGTCAACGTGTCGCGCATCGCCATGTTGAGCCACTCGTCGCGTTCGGCGCGGTCGTCTTCGAGCAGTGCCACTCCGTCGGCGGTGACTTCGATGAGTTGGCGGCGCCGGTCCTCGGCGTCGGTTCTGCGCGCCACCAACCCGCGCGACTCCAGGTGGTTGATGCCGTCGGTCAAGGACTGCACGCGCACGTACATGCGGGTGGCGAGTTCGGCGGGGGTGGTGACGCCGGCCCTGATGACTTCGCCGAGCACCTGCTGCTGGCTGATGGTGAGGCCGTTGTCGCTGCGATGGCGGCGAAGTTGGCGGGTCAGGGCCATGATCGATTCCCGCAGTTCGGTCGCATTGGCCGTCGTGGAGGTCATTACCAAGTTATACCTTGGCAATTCCGTGACAAAGACCATTTTGAGTTCGGCTTTTGACAAGTGCATACTTGTATTCATGCGCAAGTGGGGGCTGCTCGTCGTGATCACGGTCGCGGTGACCGTGCCACTGGACCTGATCGGCGTCCCGTCCGCAGCACTCTTCGCCGCTCTGATCGTCGGCATCGTGCTGGCGCTGCTCTCACTCGCCCCGGCGGGCGTACCCCGCATGGCAGGCGTCGCCGCCCAGGGCGTCTTGGGCGTCTACATCGGCACGATGGTGCACCGGGATGCGCTCGCGGCGCTCGGCTCGGACTGGCCGATCGTGGTCGCCGTCGCCGTCTCCACGCTGGTACTGAGCATCGGCGCGGGTGCCCTGCTGGGTCTGCACCGCGACATCAGCCCGCTCACCGGATCGCTCGCGTTGGTCGCCGGCGGCGCGTCCGGCCTCGTCGCGATCGCCCGCGAATTGGGTGGTGACGATCGGGTGGTCGCCGTCGTGCAGTACCTGCGGGTTGCCCTGATCACCGCATCGATGCCCGTGGTCGTCACCCTGGTGTACCACGCCGAGAAGACCGGCCATGCCGCCGCTCCCGCCCAAACTGACTCGGCGCCTTGGTATCTCAGCATTGCCATGCTAGTGGTCATCGTACTCGTCGGGGCGACGGCAGGGCGCCTCGCCCGCCTGCCCGGCTCCGGACTGTTGGGCCCGATGGCCGTGACGATCGCTCTCGAGTTGACCGGCACGTCCTTCGGACTGTCCGTGCCGATGGCGCTGGTCGAACTCGGCTATGCCGTGATCGGTTGGCAGGCCGGTGTCGCCTTCACCCGTGAGTCCATGCGCGCGATCGGCCGCGCACTGCCAACGGCGCTCGGGCTGATCGTGTTGCTGAACGTCGCCTGCGCGGGCCTCGGCGTCCTGCTGGTCCACGTGACGGGCATCAGCCCGCTCGAGGGCTACCTGTCGACAAGTCCCGGCGGCATCTACGCCGTGCTGGCGACCGCCGTCGAGACGGGCTGCAACGTCACCTTCATCGTGGCCGCTCAGGTCGTCCGGGTGCTGCTCATGCTCTTCGCCGCACCGCTGATCGCCCGTGGCCTGGTCAAGCTGACGGCCCGGCTCGCCTACAGGCGGGTCAGAACCTCGCAGAGCAGGGAACCCATCCGCGTCGCCGACTGACGCCCCGCCTCCAGTACCTCGACGTGGCTCAGCGGTTGCCCCGTCATCCCGGCAGCCAGATTGGTCACCAGGGAGATGCCGAGTACCTCGGCGCCGGCCGCGCGAGCGGCGATCGTCTCGTGCACCGTCGACATACCGACCAGGTCGGCGCCGAGCGTGCGCAGCATCCGGATCTCCGCCGGTGTCTCGTAGTGCGGACCGGGCAGCCCGGCGTAGACGCCCTCGGTCAGTGCCGGATCGACCTCGCGGGCCAGCGCCCGTAGTCGCGGCGCATACGCATCGACGAGGTCGACGAACTGGGCGCCCACCAGCGGCGAGCGTGCCGTCAGGTTGAGGTGATCGCTGATAAGCACCGGCTGACCAACGCCATGGTCCTCGCGGAGCCCGCCCGCGGCGTTGGTGAGCACGACCGTCCTGGCACCGGCCGCGCACGCCGTACGGACGGGGTGAACCACGTGGCGGAGATCGTGGCCCTCATAGGCGTGGATCCGGCCGAGCAGCACCAGCACCTGCTTGCCGCCGACCGAAACCACCAGGACCTGGCCGCCGTGGCCGGCAGCAGAAGGCGGGCTGAAGCCCGGTAGCTCCGCCATCGGAACGACGACGGACGGCTCGCCCAGTTCGGCGGCGGCCGGCGCCCACCCCGAGCCGAGGACGACGGCAACGTCGAAGGAATCGACCCCGGTGCGCTTTCGCAGAGCCGTCGCGGCCTCGTCGGCCGTGCGGTGCGGGTCGGTCGCTGCAGTCACAGGGAGGAGCGTAGGTGGCGATGAGCGCTCGCGCGAAGAGCAAACGGTCGGCGACGAGCGCTCGCGCGAAGAGCAGATGAACGGTGAGATACTGCTCCGATGCCCACCGCCACCGCGTCGACGACCGTCGAGGACGCAGTCCAGCGACGTCGTGGCGACCTCATCGAGCTGTCGCACTCCATCCACGCCGAGCCTGAGCTGGCGTTCGCCGAGCACCGCAGCTGCGCCAAGACCCAGGTGCTGGTTGCCGAACGTGGTTTCCAGATCACCGCGGCGCCAGGGGGACTGGACACCGCCTTCCGCGCCGACTTCGGCAGCGGATCACTCGTCATCGGCATCTGCGCGGAGTACGACGCGTTGCCGGGCATCGGTCACGCGTGCGGCCACAACATCATCGCGTCGTCCGCGGTCGGGACCGCGCTGGCGCTCGCCGAGGTCGCTGACGAGTTGGACCTCACGGTCGTGCTGCTCGGCACCCCTGCGGAGGAGGCAGGCGGCGGCAAGGCGCTGATGCTGGAGGCGGGCGTGTTCGACGACATCGCGGCGACGGTGATGCTGCACGCCGGGCCGCTCGACATCGCCCGCGCGCGGTCGCTGGCCCTGTCTCAGGTGGCCATCGAATACGTCGGACGTGCGGCGCACGCGGCCGTCGCGCCGTACCTGGGACTCAACGCCGCCGACGCAATCACGGTGTCACAGGTGGCGATCGGCCTGCTGCGCCAGCAGTTCGCGCCGGGTCAGATGGTGCACGGCATCGTGACCGACGGAGGGCAGGCCACCAACGTCATCCCGGCCCGCACCGAGATGCACTACACGATGCGGGCCAACGACTCCGGATCGCTGCGTGAACTGGAGGGCCGGATGTCGGACTGTTTCCTGGCCGGTGCGGTGGCCACGGGCTGCGGCCATCAGGTCGAGTCGACCGAGCCGTCCTATCTCGAGCTGACACCCGATCAGTGGCTTGCCGACGTGTTCCGCGCCGAAATGGTGCGGCTCGGCCGGACTCCCGTCGGAGCCGAGGTCGAGGCCGCGCTGCCGCTGGGCAGCACCGACATGGGCAACGTCACCCAGGTCATGCCCGGCATCCACCCGATCGTCGGCATCGATGCCGCTGGCGCATCGATCCATCAGCCTGGGTTCGCCGCGGCCGCTGCGGGACCCAGTGCCGACAAGGCCGTCATCGAAGGAGCCGTCATGCTGGCGCGCACCGTCGTCGAGCTGGCCGAGACGCCCTCCGAGCGGGACCGGGTGTTGCGACTCAAGGCGGGGCGCGCATGAGTATCTCGGAGTTCACCGAGGCGTGGCTCGCGACCCACTACGACGAGCTGGTGGCGTGGCGGCGCCACATCCACCAACACCCCGAGCTGGGTCGCCAGGAGTTCGAAACCACCCAGTTCGTGGCGTCGCATCTGGCCGACGCCGGCCTCAACCCCAAGGTTCTGCCGGGTGGTACCGGCCTGACGTGTGACTTCGGGCCAGAGCACGCGCCGCGAGTCGCCCTGCGCGCCGACATGGACGCGCTGCCGATGGCCGAGCGGACGGGTTCGTCCTACTCGTCGCGGGTGCCCAACGTCGCGCACGCGTGTGGCCACGACGGGCACACGTCGGTGTTACTCGGCGCGGGCCTGGCCCTTGCCTCGGTCCCCGAACTGCCGGTCGGCGTCCGCCTGCTCTTCCAGCCCGCCGAGGAGTTGATGCCCGGCGGCGCCATCGATGCCATTGCCGCGGGTGCGCTGAACGGGGTGTCGCGAATCTTCGCGTTGCACTGCGACCCACGCCTAGAGGTGGGCAAGGTCGCCATCCGGCCAGGGCCGATCACGTCGGCGGCCGACCAGGTCGAGATCACGCTGCACTCACCGGGTGGGCACACGTCGCGACCGCATCTCACCGGTGATCTGGTCTACGCGCTGGGCGCCCTGATCACCGGTGTCCCCGGCGTGCTGTCGAGGCGGGTCGATCCGCGCAACAGCACCGTGATGGTGTGGGGTGCGGTCAATGCGGGCGTCGCCGCCAACGCCATCCCGCAAACCGGCTCGGTCGCGGGCACCATCCGCACCGCGAGCCGTGAGGCCTGGGTCGCAATGGAACAGCTTGTCCGCGAGATCGTTTCGTCGTTGTTGGCCCCGCTGCAGGTGGAGTACAGCGTGCACTACCGGCGCGGAGTTCCGCCGGTGGTCAACGAGGAGACCTCCACGCGGATCTTCACCCACGCGATCGAGGCCATCGGTCCGGACGTCCTGACCGACACTCGGCAGTCCGGTGGCGGTGAGGACTTCTCCTGGTATCTCGAGGAGGTCCCCGGTGCGATGGCGCGACTCGGCGTGTGGCCGGGGCACGGCCCGCAGCTGGACCTGCATCAGCCGACGTTCGATCTCGACGAGCGGGCGCTGGGTGTCGGGGTGCGGGTGTTCACGAACATCGTCGAGCAGAGCGCAGGGTTCTGACCGGGCGCGCCGGAGGGGGCTAAGCTAAGTGCCTGGGCCGACGTTGCCCGCGGGACGGGTGCGCAGATCGTGGACGTACTCCTCCGGGGCGCCTGCGATCTCGGCGGCCTCCGCCATCACCCCGAGGTAGCGGGCCGACGGAATCCCGCCCTCCCACGCGTCGACGACGTACAGCCAGGCGAGCACCGGGTCGGTATCGGTGTCCGAGGACTCGCGGTGTACCCGGCAGCGGATCTTCTTGTGGAAGCCGAGCTCTGAGCCCTCCCAGCGGTCGAGGTTCTCCTCGTCCTCCCTGGTCATGTCGTAGAGCACGACGAAGACCTTCGACACGGGATCCTCGACCAGGGTGGCCAGCGCACCCTCCCAGCCCAGATCCTCACCGCCGAACGTCAATCGCCAACCGTGCAACCAACCCGTACCCGCCATTGGCGAATGCGGTGCGCGCTGCAGCATCTGCTCTGGATGCATGTTCGATCCGTAGGCGGCGTAGATCGGCACGGCGGTAAGCCTAAGGGGTCGTCGAAGAGTTCGGAGGGCAGGTAGCGCAGCGACCGGGGAAATTTGTTGTTGGGGAGACAACGGGCCCAGCAGACTAAGTTGGGTCCGTGCCTACCCGCATCGTGATCGTCGGCGGCGGGCCCGCCGGCTATGAGGCTGCACTCGTCGCCGCGGGCCGCGGCCCAGACGTCGCGCAGGTCACCGTCATCGACTCCGACGGCATCGGCGGTGCCTGCGTGCTTTGGGACTGCGTGCCCTCGAAGACGTTCATCGCGTCGACCGGCGTGCGCACCGAGCTGCGGCGGGCCGACGGACTTGGCTTCGACATCAAGATCGAGGACGCCAAGATCTCGCTGCCGCAGATCCACAACCGCGTGAAGACGTTGGCGCGATCGCAGTCCGCCGACATCGGCTCCAACCTCCTGCGCGAGGGCGTCACGGTCGTGCACGGTCGCGGCGAACTGGTCGACAACATCCCCGGCATGGCCCATCACCGTGTGAAGGTCACCACACCCGACGGCAAAGTCGGCGTGCTCAAGGCCGACGTCGTGTTGATCGCCACCGGAGCCCGCCCGCGGGTTCTCCCCAACGCCGTGCCCGACGGTGAGCGGATCCTGAACTGGCGCCAGCTCTACGACCTCACCGAGCTGCCCGAGCATCTCGTCATCGTCGGTTCCGGCGTCACGGGCGCCGAGTTCTGCAATGCCTACACTGAGCTGGGCGTGCAGGTCACCGTGGTGGCCAGCCGCGACCAGATCCTCCCGCACGAGGACTCCGACGCCGCCGCGGTGCTGGAGGAGGCCTTCGCCGAACGCGGCGTGAAGCTGGTCAAGAACGCACGCGCGGACACGGTCACCAGCACCGCGGACGGCGTCGTGGTGGCGATGGCCGACGGCCGCAAGGTCGAGGGCAGCCACGCCCTGATGACCGTCGGGTCGGTACCCAACACCGAAGGCCTCGGCCTCGAGAAGGTCGGCATCGAGCTGAGTCGGGGCAATTACCTTTCGGTGGACCGTGTTTCGCGAACGACCGCCGCGGGCATCTACGCCGCAGGCGACTGCACCGGCCTCCTGCCTCTGGCTTCGGTGGCCGCCATGCAGGGCCGCATCGCGATGTATCACGCGCTCGGCGAGGGGGTGTC
>JAOPWT010000623.1 GCA_025965555.1 Mycobacterium sp. | reverse complement strand
TCCGTTGCCTCGGCGATGGACAACGCCTCCCGCGCACCCGCCCTCAACGCACGACTGCTGTTGACGAGCCACGCCGCGAGCCCCTCCCGAGTCCCCGACTCGAACCCGCGTGCCGCCACACGGTAGTCACCCGGCTTCTGCATCCAGAACGACTCCGGCACGCCGAGCCCATGCGTATCCAGCCCGCTGGCGATGGTGGCCAGCCGCGAAACACCCCGCGCCACTACGCCGTCCGCGACACCGAAGGGCGCGAGCACCAGCAATTCGCCGTGCACCACCGCGGCCAACACGGGGGCGGGAACGCGCGTGCCCGTCACGACGTCGGCGAGCATTTCGAGACGACGCCCGACACCATCCTCGCCACGGGGTCGACCGAGTCGATCGTCGTCGGTCAGGTCCGCCGCGGCCAGAGCGTGAAGCCGGGCGATCGCCTGCAGCGGCGCGCGCTGCCAGACGCCCACCAGTGACGTCGCGCCACCTTCGAGCGCCTCGGCGACGCGCAACGCACCTGCCAACACCGGGTCGGGATCCCCGTCGGGATCGAATACGAGGGACCCGCCGTCCAGAACCGCCGACGCACGCGCCGCACGCATCGCCGCCTCGGCCGCCGTCGCAGGCCAACCCCGCCGGTTCGCCCTGTGCCGATGGGCCAGCGCCAGCGCTTCGCGGGCCTCTTCGCCGGCCTCTGCCACCCCCGGCAGTTCCACCAGCGGGGCAAGCGGATCAGGAGCTGTCACGAGGACACGCTAACGCCTCGCGACGGCGGTTCGGCGCGAGGTACGCAACCGCTGGACCCGCTGATCCGCTCGTTCGTCGCGCGACGAGCGCCTTCCCCAGGCGGCGTTGTGAGTCCGTATCGTCCGCGACGCCGGGGGTGACTACGCTCACATCCATGCCCGAGATCGACACGGAGATCACGTCTTCCTATCCGCCCCCCGCCGCGTTCGCCGAGCACGCGAACGCGACGGCCGAGATGTACGACGAAGCCGAACGGGACCGCCTCGCGTTCTGGGCCGCCCAGGCCAACCGACTGTCGTGGGAGACGCCGTTCACCGACGTCCTCGACTGGTCGGACGCGCCCTTCGCCAAGTGGTTCGTCGGTGGGCGACTCAACGTGGCCTACAACTTCGTGGACCGCCACGTCGAGGCCGGCAACGGAGACCGGGTCGCCATCCACTGGGTCGGTGAACCCGTCGACGACGAACGCAGCATCACCTACGCCGAGCTGCAGGACGAGGTCTGCAAGGCCGCCAACGCGCTGACCGAGTTGGGTCTGGTCGCCGGTGACCGGGTGGCGATCTACATGCCGATGGTGCCCGAGGCGATCGTGGCGATGCTGGCCTGCGCACGCCTGGGCGCCATGCACTCGGTGGTGTTCGCCGGGTACTCCGCCTCGGCGCTGAAGGCCCGCATTGAGGACGCCGAGGCCAAGATCGTCATCACCACCGACGGGCAGTACCGCCGCGGCAAGGCCGCGTCGCTCAAGGAAGCTGTGGACGAAGCAGTCGAGGGTCAGCCGAGCGTCGAACACGTCGTGGTGGTGCGCCGCACCGGCATCGACGTCGAGTGGACCGACGGCCGCGACCTCTGGTGGCACGAGGTCGTAGACCCAGCCTCGCCCGATCACACGCCGGAGGCCTTCGACGCCGAGCACCCGCTGTTCCTGCTGTACACCTCGGGAACGACGGGCAAGCCCAAGGGCATCATGCACACCACCGGCGGCTACCTGACTCAGTCCAGCTACACGCACTTCAACGTGTTCGACGTGAAGCCCGAGACCGACCTCTACTGGTGTACCGCCGACATCGGCTGGATCACCGGGCACACCTACATCGTCTACGGACCGATGTCGAACGGCGTGACCCAGGTGGTCTACGAGGGCACGCCGGCCTCCCCCGACGAGCACCGCCACTTCCAGGTGATCGAGAAGTACGGCGTGACGATCTACTACACCGCGCCCACCCTGGTCCGCACGTTCATGAAGTGGGGCAGGCAACTCCCCGCGCAGCACGACCTGTCCAGTCTGCGGCTGCTCGGCTCGGTCGGCGAACCGATCAACCCGGAGGCGTGGCGCTGGTACCGGATGGCGTTCGGCTCGGACGAGACCCCGATCGTTGACACCTGGTGGCAGACCGAGACGGGGTCGGCGATGATCTCCCCGCTCCCCGGGGTGACGGCCTGCAAGCCGGGCTCGGCCATGCGCCCGCTGCCGGGCATCTCCGCCATGATCGTCGACGACGACGGCAACCAGCTCGAACCCGGCACCGACCACGGTGAACAGGCCAACGGCTACCTGGTCCTGGACAAGCCGTGGCCGTCGATGCTGCGCGGCATCTGGAACGACCCGGAGCGTTTCAAGGAGACCTACTGGTCTCGATTCGCCGACCGCGGCTGGTACTTCGCCGGTGACGGTGCCCGCTACGGCAAGGACGGCGAGATCTGGGTGCTCGGCCGCATCGACGACGTCATGAACATCTCCGGGCACCGGATCTCCACCGCTGAGGTGGAGTCCGCGCTGGTCGGGCATTCCGGGGTCGCCGAGGCCGCCGTCGTCGGGGCCACCGACGCCCACACCGGGCAGGCGATCTGTGCGTTCGTGATCCTCAAGGCCAACCACGCCGACACGCCGGAGGACCAGATGATCGACGAGCTCCGCAGCCAGGTCGCCACCGAGATCTCCCCCATCGCGCGGCCACGCGAGATCCACGTCGTCCCCGAACTACCCAAGACCCGCAGCGGCAAGATCATGCGCCGACTACTACGCGACGTCGCCGAAGGCCGCGAACTCGGCGACACCTCCACCCTCGTCGACCCCAGCGTCTTCGAAGCCATCCGCGCAAGCAAGTAGCCGCTGAACCCGGCCGCGGGAGTGCGTCGCGGCGGCCGCGAAAGTCCCCGACCGCGGCCGCCGCGTTGGACTATCGTGGCTGCTACGTGCGACGACGCGCGTCGCGAGGAGCGTGATCGACGGTGAAGACACCCAGGACGACGAGCGCCGGGGCTTCGGCCCTCGTTCCGTCGGCCAAGGTGCGCGCGGTCCACGAACTCTTCGTCGCCGGTGACGTCGACGCCACCTACCTGGACTCGACTCCGCTGCGACGGGTCGTCGCCGAGAGCTGGCAGCGCAGCCTGGCCAAGGGTGTGGATCCCGACCGAGGCGGCGTGCGGTCCTCCGCCCTGGCGCACAGCGTGGCACGCATGCGCGCGGCGCATCCCCTGGCGTCGGCGCTCCCGGTCATCCGCAGGCTGCTCGTCGAGGATGCGACGTCCTCCGGTGTGATGGTCGCGATCAGCGCGGCCGACGGCACCCTGCTCTGGGTCGAGGGCGACGCCTCGGCCCGTCGCAAGGCCGAGGCGATGAACTTCGTGCCGGGCGCCGACTGGAGTGAACGCAGTGCGGGCACCAACGCGCCGGGCACCGCACTCGCCCTGAACGCCGAGGTGCAAATCCGCGGCAGTGAGCACTTCTCCCGCATCGTGCAGCCCTGGAGTTGTACGGCGGTGCCGGTGCACGACCCCGCGACGGGAGCGCTGATCGGCGCGATCGACCTCACCGGCGGTGACGAGGTGTCGTCGTCGCAGACGTTGGCGCTGGTGCGCGCGACCGTCGTCGCCGTCGAGAACCACCTGGCCCTGCTGCGTTTCACCGAGTCGCCCCGCACCGAGTCGCGCGTCGGCACACCGCACCTGACCGTCCTCGGCGCCGATCGACCACGGTGGGAGAGCACCGACGAATGGGGACACCTGCACCGCACCGTGCTCACCGGCAGGCACGCCGACATCCTGGTGCTCTTGAGCAGCCACCCCGAGGGGCTGAGCGCCGATCACCTCGCGATGATGTTGGACGACAAGCACCTCGACGTCGTCACCGTCCGCGCCGAGATGTCGCGGCTGCGCAAGGTGGTCGGACCCGAGTTGCTCTCCTCGCGGCCCTACCGGCTGACCGCACCCGTCTCGAGCGACCTCGGCGACGTCTTCGACGCCCTGACCGCGGGTGACGTGGCCGCCGCCCTCGACGGGTACGGCGGTCCGCTGCTCAGCCAGTCGGTGTCCCCGTCGATCGGTCGCCTGCGCACCGAACTGCGCACCAGCCTGCGCGGCGCGGTATTGGCGACCGGGAGTCTCGCGCTGCTGCGGCGCTGGCTTCAACTGCCCGACGGACGCGACGACCGCGACGGCTGGCGCCTGCTGCACGACAACGCGCGCGCCAAGCCGGTCGTGCGGGCTCAGGCCAGGGGGCACCTCGCCGGCCTCGACTTCGAACTCGGCTAGCCCCGATCGCCTCGGCGCGAAGATTGCAACCGTGATGCAACCCCTCGAGGCATACCGTGTAAGTGACGACCGACACACTTTCGTCGCTCCGATGCAGAAGAGGAAGCCACATGACTGTTTATGCGCGGCCCGGTGCCGAAGGCTCGCTGATGACCTTCGAGTCCCGCTATGACAACTACATCGGCGGCGAGTGGGTGGCGCCGACCGCCGGCCGGTACTTCGAGAACCCCACGCCGGTGACCGGGAAGACGTTCTGCGAGGTCGCCCGCTCCGACGAGTCCGACGTCGAGAAAGCCCTGGATGCCGCCCACGCCGCCGCCCCCGCGTGGGGCAAGACGTCGCCCGCCGAGCGCGCCGTGATCCTGAACAAGATCGCCGACCGCATCGAGGCGAACCTCGAGTCGATCGCCGTCGCGGAGGCCTGGGACAACGGCAAGCCCGTCCGCGAGACCCTGAACGCCGACATGCCGCTGGCCGTGGACCACTTCCGCTACTTCGCGGGAGCAATCCGGGCGCAGGAAGGCTCGCTCTCCCAGATCGACGAGGACACTGTCGCCTACCACTTCCACGAACCGCTGGGCGTGGTCGGACAGATCATCCCGTGGAACTTCCCCATCCTGATGGCAGTGTGGAAGCTCGCTCCCGCGCTGGCCGCAGGCAACGCCGTGGTGCTGAAACCCGCCGAGCAGACCCCCGCGTCGATCCTGTACCTGATGTCCGTCATCGGCGACCTGCTCCCGGCCGGTGTCGTCAACGTGGTCAATGGCTTTGGCGTCGAAGCGGGCAAGCCGCTGGCCTCGAGCAACCGGATCGCCAAGATCGCGTTCACCGGTGAGACCACGACCGGGCGGCTGATCATGCAGTACGCCTCGCAGAATCTGATCCCGGTCACCCTGGAGCTCGGCGGCAAGAGCCCCAACATCTTCTTCTCCGACGTCATGGCTCAGGTCGATGACTTCCAGGACAAGGCACTCGAGGGCTTCACGATGTTCGCCCTCAACCAGGGCGAGGTCTGCACCTGCCCCTCG
>JAOPWT010000612.1 GCA_025965555.1 Mycobacterium sp. | reverse complement strand
GTGTCACCGATGTTTGCGCGGGTATGCAGCTAGGGTGACGGCCACGACGATGACCGAAGACGGGCAGGTGGTACTGGTCGACGAGACGGGAAAGGCGATTGGTTGTGCAAGCAAGATGGACGTGCACCACCGAGCCACGCCGCTTCATCTCGGATTCTCTTGCTATCTCTTCAATCCCGAAGGCCAGGTGTTACTAACCCGGCGTGCGCTCGCAAAGGTGACTTGGCCCGGGGTGTGGACGAATTCATTCTGCGGCCACCCCGCACCAGGCGAGCCAATCGTCGAAGCCGTACGGCGCCGCGCGCGCGAGGAACTCGGCGTCGCCGTCGACGAGCCCGTATGCGTTCTGCCGGACTTCCGCTATCAGGCGGTTGCGGCCGACGGAACGCTTGAGAACGAGATCTGCCCCGTGTTCTACGCGCGAACCGGCGCGGAGGTCATCGCTGCGCCTACTGAAGTGATGGAGACCCGGTGGGTGTCCTGGCAGGAGCTGCGCTCCGCCGCCCAGTTGCCGTGGACGATCAGTCCTTGGGCGGTGACCCAAATCCCGCTCCTGGAGGCCGAGGGCCTGCCGACAAGGGTGGGGTCGGCCGATCGCTTCTAACCTCGTTGACGGCGTAGGGCGAACAGCCGCTCGGCGTAGATCAGATCGTCTCGCCAGAGCCGGGTCGCGGCAGAGCGCATGAAGGGCGTGATCAACGGCGCGGCGCGCAAGGCATGGACGAAGCCAGGTCGGTCGGAGTGCGCGATGACGGCTTCGATTACCGCTGTCCTCGGCTCACCGGCCCCTGCGCGGGTCAGTGGCGTGGCGTGCGTCTCGACGACGCTGCCGCTCCCCTCTCCGTCGACGATCCGCATCAGGATGGTCCGAGATTCGGGGCTGGTGAACTCGGCCACCACCGGTACGCCGAGTCGACCGAGCCGGAAGGTGACCGCAACCAGGAAGCGGTCCCGCTCCTCTGGCAGGTCGACGTCGACGGCTGGCGCGCTGATCACCTCGAGCCGAGTGAACGAGTAGGGATGGAACCACGATCCATGCCACGGATCCATCCGGTTGGCGATGACGTCGCGCGGCTCGCACGTTCCCTCGAGGCGCGTGACGGCGCACAGCGGGGCACCCCCGGGTCGGCCGACGATCACCGGTCGCTCCATGGGCTCCTCGCCACCTACCGAGTCCAGCCGCACCCAAGCCAGGACGCCGTCGTCGTGCACGGGGTACGTGTGCCAGCCGGCTTGGCCCTGGCACGACAGACGCAGTCCGTGCCACCGACACACCAGGTCATCGCCGTCCACGATGCCGGTCGACAGCTCGGCCCCGAGGTGCGGGCACGCACCGGGACCCACGTTCAGGGCACCGTGCTCACCTCGCCAGGCGACCAGCTCGACCCCCGCGACGGTGATGCCCAGTGGGCGCCTCCCGATGCTGGAGGCAGCGGCGAACGGATACCAATTGCCGCTGGGCCTGCCCTGCGATCGCGCGAGAGCGGCGCCAATGACTGCAGCCGACGCGTCGCGGTGAGTGGCCCGTTGCTCAGACCAGTCGATGCGCGGAAGCAGTTGGAAGGGACTGACTTTCGCCAATTTGGACCGCATTTCGGTCAATCTGCTCACCGCTCCGATCGCCTCCTGTCACCCGCTAGTCGCCGCAGCGCCGCCGAACGCCCGCGCGTCGGTACCGTCTCCATGTCGTGGCCCGCGAGGCCGAAGTGCTCCAGCAGCCGATTGGCGGCCGACCATCCCGTGGTGGCAGCCCGTTCCATCAGCGCGACGGGAAGATCGATGCGGATGCCGTCGCCGGCGAGTACCAACCCGTCATGCGGAGTGTCCACTCCTGGTCGCGCAGCGAAGTCACCGGGCGCAAACCGTGGGCAGTCGTTGCGGCACAACGTCTGCTCGCCGAGAATGCGGGCGCGCCTGGTTTCCGGATAGAGCTCGTACATGCGGGCCATCAGACGGCCGCGCAGCTCGTGACGGTCGGTGACCGCATACGAATGCAGTTCGACGACACACCCACCAGTCGTTTTGGCCCACTGGGCCGCCTCCCGCTCGTACCGATTCACCACACTGACATTGTCCAGGGGCGGCCGTCCCCCGGTACCGAGGAAGGCGGCCCGGTCCGCATCGACCGGCCGATCCAGCCAGAGGCGGTGCACGACGAAGGGCGGGGCGGAGCGCAGGCCCGCGATACGCGTCCGCCAGGCGTCGTCGCCCAGACTCGGCGACGTGCCCGCGATGCGGGCCAGACCGATGACGTCAGTGGCCAGCACCACGCCGTCGGCCTGGAAGTCCTGCCCGTCATCGGTCGTGACCACGAAGTGCGCTCCGCGCTCGACGGACTTGACCGAGACTCCGGTGTGGAATCGCACGCTTCGCCGCTCCAGATACGACCGCAGGGGATTCCAGAGCGCGACGTCGAAGTTCGCGTTCGCGACGTCGAACACCAGTCCCTCGCTCGATCCGAGGAAGTAGATGTGGAACATCGTCGCAAGTTCGGCGGCCGAAAGTTCGTCGGGCTCGGAGAAGAAGCTGCGCGAGAAGACCTCGAACGCCAGGTGGCGCGCCGCAGCGGGAAAGTTGATGTCCCGAAGAAAGGTCTCGGCGTCGACGTGATCCAGCAACTCGTAGGTCTGCGGCAGCGATACCGCGGCCAATGGAGCCGCGGCGCGGGCGTCGATACGGACGAGGTCGCGCAGCCGAAAGGTCGGACTGCGCAACGCAAACGCCAGGGCATTCAGCGGCGGTGTCTGCGGTAGTCCGCGGAACGTGTCTCGGCGCCCCTCGCCGTCGACGAGCGGATAGTCCTCGACCGCGGTCAGCATCGACAGGCCTGGTTCGATGCGCCGCAATAGATTTCGAAGATTGTAATACTGCCGAAAGAACGCATGGAACCCGCGGTTCATCGACACGGTGGTTCCGTCGTCGAGTTGCTCAGTCCATGCGCCGACCCGGCCGCCGAGGTACGGCTCGCGCTCCACGACGTCGACTGAGACACCGCGCTCGGCAAGTCCGGTCGCGGCCGCCAGGCCCGCGATGCCAGCTCCGACCACCACCACCTTCGGTCGCCGCGCCAGTGCTGACGCATCGGGGAGACCAGGAGGCGCGGCATGAACCACGCGACGGCGATCCGTCATCGCGGCGCATCCGCCAGGAAGGTATGCACGATACCGTGCTGCCAGCCCGGCATCGTCTCGCTGTGAACGCCCGTGAAGCCGCTGTCGCGCAGCCGTTCCCGAAATCGGTTGGCTCCGTCGAACCGGTTCACACTGCGACGCAGATAGCGATAGAGGCCCGCGTCGCCCGTTCGGATTCGACCTGCCGGGATGATGATCGCCGCGCACACCGCGTTCCACGTCGCGGTTGCCAGCCGGGAGTCGCGCACCGAGTACTCGTGTACGGCGAGCGTTCCACCGGGCCGCAGCAGGCTGCGGAGCTCGCCCAACTGGGCATCGGGGTCGGCGAGGTTGCGGATGAGGTAAGCGGCGAGGATGCCGTCGAAGGGCCCGTCGACGCCTGCCGCCGCCAGGTCCTCCACGTGGCTGTGCACGAACCGCACCGTGGGTGGCCACCTCTTCGCAACAGCCTGCGCCAGCATGCCCGCCGATCCGTCTACCCCGACGATCTCGGCCTCGGGTGCCACCGACAGCAGCGCTGCGGTGGAGGCGCCGGTGCCGCATCCCACGTCCAGCAGTCTCAGTCCACGGCCGTCGCCGGGGAGACGCATCCGTTGCGCCGAGATACGAAGGTGGGCGTGGTACCCCGGGTTCGCACCGACCAAGGCGTCATAACTGGAGGCGCCCGCGTCGAACGTTGCGGCCACGTCACTCGGCGTCCCGTCGCCGTCGATCCTCACGACTGCTTCTCCCGTTCGTCGCGCAACCGTAGGCGTTCCCACAGCAACAGCACCGCGGTCACCATGGCCCAGCCGAACAAGAAGTCCTCGACGGGGATGTCCCACGGGAAGCGGATGCCGCTGGTGTGACGTTCCTCGTACACGACGATCGGTGCACTCAACTTCGTGAGCCAGCCGTCCACCAGGATCTGAAAGCCGATCACGATGAGCATGGAAATCCAGTACGCGGGTCTGCGCAGAAGTCCGGTCCGAAGCACGCCGAACTCCCATGCGGACACCGCCATCACGGCGATCACCGCGGGCAGGGTGTAGCCCAGTCCGGTCACGACCGCAACACCCGACCATCCCTACGCCGCAATCGGCGCAGGATCGCGCTCACCGCCGAGTACGTCAGCAGCGCGCATATCGGTATGACCACGAAGAACAACACTTCCTCCAGTGGGACGGCAAATGGCAGTTCGATCCCCGTCACGTATCGCGGGTTGTAGGTCCATACGTGCCCCGCGATGGCGAGTGCATCCCAAACGATGAAGACCACCGCCACCGGGAGCACCGCGCGGACCAGCCGCCAGGCCTGCCGGTAGACACCCGATCCGAAGAGCTCCAGTGGTGCCGTGAGGATCAGGCATGCCGCGAGCACCAACAGATATTGCCAACGATCCACCGTCATGCCTCGAGGCTTCCGGCCCGCGCGCGCCAAGCCTTCGCCAAGCCCGCAGCCGCGACCCGTATCCGGCGCGCGGTACCCACCGTGGCACGTTGACTGAACACGGCGAAGTCGATGTCCTCGATCCTGTCGAGGATCTGCGAGTACAGCACGAGCGCCGCCTCGACGCAGGGCCGTGAACGCGGCTGCAGAAGCGCAACCCCCTGCCCCGCGTGGTCATAGATTCGACGGGTCGCGGCGTGCTGTTCGACCAGCGCGGCCCGCACGCGCGGGTCGGTGCGCTGATGGTCGTGGCACCACGTCAGCAGTTCACGGTCGACGTCGTGCGCGGCGAGCTCGTCAGCGGGCAGATAGATCCGTCCGCGCTGCAGATCCTCGTCGACGTCACGGAGAAAGTTGGTGAGCTGGAACGCCTTTCCCAAGGCCGCCGCGTACGGTACGGCTTCCTCGCGCGGTCCGACGGTGCCGAGGACCGGAAGGAGTTGCAGGCCGATCACCTCCGCGGAGCCATACATGTAACGGTCCAGTGCGGCCCGGTTGGGGTAGTCGGTGACGGTGAGATCCATCCGCATCGAACCGAGGAAGTCGTCGAACAGCTGCCACGCAATGCCGTAGGTGCGAGCACTGTGCACGACGGCGGCGAGCACCGGCTCGTCGCCACCGGAACGGTCGTTGGTGAGCCGGTCGAAAAGTTGCGTGGCCAAGTCGTGCAGCAGGTCGGCCCGTTGCGCAACGGTCAGGCTGGGGTCGAAGTCGTCGAGGATGTCGTCCGCACGCCTGGCGAATCCGTAGAGAGCGTGCACTGCGGGCCGCTGCGAGGGAGCCAGGAGGCGGGTCGCCAGGAAGAACGTTCGGCCATGCGCCGCGTTGATCTCACGGCAGCGACGGTAAGCATCGCGCAAGGCTCGGTCGCGGACCCCTGCCGCATCCAGTTCGGAGTTGATCACGAGCGCGGCGTTCGTGGGTCGGTCCGCACTACCAGCACGTCGGTGATCCGGTTTCTATGGGCTATCGGGGACCCGTCGAGCAAGAAGTCGTCGATGCCCCCCACGGTACGATTGCGCAACTGTGTATCCGTTCTGAACAGGTCCGCCGCGACGTGCGGATCAATAGAAGTTCCTTACCCAGTACCAACGAATCGAATCGTGATCACAAAGCCATTGGACCACCTTTGCGCACCGGCGGTCGGTTTGATGCTGCATTCGGGCGGGCATCCCTCTTGGTGTCTCAATCGACGAACCACGACCTCGCCGTCCGCATGGCGGAGCTAGCCCGAAACCTGGCGCCGAAGCCCGGCCCGGACGCGATACTCGCCGAGGTGACTGCGGCCGCCGTCGATCTCATTCCCGGTGTGGACACCGCAGGGATCCTGTTGCTCGAAAAGGGTGGCAAGTTCCAATCGCTCGCGACCACCTCCGACATACCCCGCCAACTAGACCTCCTACAGGTGACCTACGACGAGGGTCCGTGCGTGCAGGCGGCATTGGCCGACACGGTGGTGCGCACTGATGACTTCAGGGCCGAGTCGCGGTGGCCCCGGTACTCGCC
>JAOPWT010000577.1 GCA_025965555.1 Mycobacterium sp. | reverse complement strand
CCAATAGTGTCAGAAAAAGTGCAGGAGCGAAACCGAAACAGGGCTTCGCCACACTTCATGTCGAGTTAAGCGCTTGTCCAAAGATGACAATGCTGCCAGAATCGGCCCCATGGTCGAGTTGGCGGCGAGCTATGTCGCGGGCAAGTGGATGACGAGCGCGCACGGCGAGCGACTGGACGTGCGGTCACCGGCCACCGGCGAACTGCTGGGCACCGTCGGCGTTGCGGGGCCCGACGAGGTCGACGCTGCCGTCGCGGCGGCGCGCGCCGCGTTGCCGTCGTGGGACCAGACCTCCCCGGCGGAACGGGGGGCCGCGCTGGGCAGGCTTGCCGATGCCCTCGCTACCCGCAAGGGCGAGCTTGCCGACCTCACCACCGCGGAGATCGGTTCGCCCCGGTCCTGGAGCACATTCGGACAGGTCATCACGGCGGTCGGCGTTCTGAAGGCCTACGCCGCCATCACTGCCAAACATCCCTTCTCCGCCGACCGGCCGTCGGTCACGGGCGGCACCGTACGGGTGCGACAGCTGCCCGTCGGCGTGGTCGCAGCGATCGTCCCGTGGAACACGCCGCTGTTCATCGCGGCGCTCAAGCTCGGTCCCGCGCTGGCCGCCGGCTGCACGGTCGTGCTCAAGCCCGCACCGGATGCCCCACTCGAATTCGGTGCGTTGATGGAGGCCGTCGAGGAAGCCGGGATCCCCGACGGCGTGATCAACGTCGTCAACGGCGGCGCGTCGACCGGCGAGATGCTCACCGAGCACCAGGGCGTCGACAAGGTCAGCTTCACCGGGTCGACCGCCGTTGGGGCCCGTATCGCGGCGTCGTGCGGAGCCCGAATCCGCCGCTGCAGCACTGAGCTCGGCGGCAAGTCCGCGGCCATCGTGCTTCCCGACGCGCCGTTGGACACCACGGTGCCCGGACTGGTCGGCGGCGTGATGGGCAACAACGGTCAGCTGTGTGCCGCGCTGACGCGAATCCTGTTGCCCCGCAGCCGCTACGACGAGTTCGTCACCGCCTTGACCGCTGCGGTGTCGGCGCTGACCGTCGGCGATCCCGCCAACCGGGCCACGGACGTCGGCCCGGTCATCAACGAGGCCGCGCGAGACCGGGTCGAGGGGTTCCTGGCGCGGGCGCGTGACGAGGGCGCCACCGTGCTGACGGGTGGCCAACGTCCCGACCTGCCGGGGTGGTTCGTCGCCCCGGCCCTCGTCGAGGCGACCAACGACATGGAGATCGCCCGCGAGGAGGTGTTCGGACCGGTCGCGGTCGTCATCGCCTACGACGACGCCGGGGATCACGACGCCGCCGAGGCGGTGGCCATCGCCAACGACTCGCGCTACGGGTTGGTCGGCGCGGTGTGGTCCGCCGACGCGGAGCGTGCGGCCGCCGTCGCGGGCCGCCTGCAGGCCGGGTCGGTCGCCGTCAATTCGACCGCCGTGCTCGACTTCGGCAGTCCCTTCGGGGGTTTCAAGCAGTCCGGCATCGGCCGCGAGGGCGGTCCCGAGGGCATCGCCGGCTTCGTCGAATACCAAGCCATCATTCGTTGACCCCGCAAGGGCCAGACAGAAACGAGCACTGCAGTGCAGACCCAAGCAGCGGTCCTGTTCGAGCGCAACACGCCGTGGTCCATCGAGACCATCGAACTTGACCAACCGAAGGCAACCGAGGTACTGGTCGAGTTGCATGCCTCTGGCATGTGCCACTCCGATGACCATCTCGTCACCGGCGACATGCCGATCCGGCTGCCCTGCATCGGCGGGCACGAAGGCGCGGGCGTGGTCAAGGCCGTCGGTGAGCACGTGTCGTGGCTGGCTCCCGGCGACCACGTCGTGTTCAGCTTCATCCCGTCGTGTGGCCGGTGCCCGTCGTGTTCGACCGGACACCAGAGCCTGTGCGACCTCGGCGCAAAGATCTATTCCGGCATGCAGATTCACGACGGCACCGCGCGTCATCACCTGGGTGACGACGATCTGGCACTCGCGTGCGGCGTCGGTTCGTTCGCGCATCACACCGTGGTGCACGAGGCCAGTTGCGTGAAGATCCCCGAGCACTACCGACTCGACACGGCCTGCCTACTCGGCTGCGGATTCATCACCGGATGGGGATCGGCGGTCTACGCGGCCGACGTCCGACCGGGCGATACGGTCGCCGTCGCGGGCGTCGGCGGGATCGGCGCGGCGGCCGTCCAGGGCGCGCGACTGGCAGGCGCTCGGACGATCACCGTGATCGACCCGTCGGAGTACAAGCGGGAGGAAGCCCTCAAGATGGGCGCCACTCACACCGCGGCGGACTGGAAGGAGGCGAAAGGCGTTGTCGCCGAGGCTACCTGGGACCGCGGCGTCGACAAATTCATCTGTGCGATGGGCGTCGGTGACGGTCAGTTGATCGGCCAGGCGCTGGCGATGACCGCCAAGCGCGGAAAGCTGGTAGTCACCAACATCCACCCGATGCTGGAACGCGACATCCGGGCGAACCTCATGGATCTGACGCTGACCGAGAAGCAGATCGTCGGCACGCTGTACGGCTCGGGCAACCCACGCGCGGACATCCCGAAGATCCTCGAGCTCACCAGCGCTGGTCAGGTCGACCTCGACGCCATGGTCACCCGGACCTACCCGCTGGAGAAGGTCAACGACGGCTACGCCGACATGCATGCCGGCGCCAACATCCGCGGCGTGTTGATCTACCCGCCCGCCGAGGCGTCAGTGGGCTAGGTCGACGGGTCCCACTGGGTGACCGACGAGGTGAAGGAACCGCCCAGTTTGGCAAGGATCCACGGCGGCAGGCGTTTTGGCATCGGCAGCGGTACCGGCCTGGCGCCACGGGCCTTGAGGAGTGCTTCGTACGCGGCGTTGTCGCCACTGAACGGTTGACCCTCACCGGCGATGAAACCGTACAGCTCGCATCCCTGCGGGCCTGCCTCCCATGGTCCGAAGACGTCCCCCCACTCCAGCATGATGTGAGTGCCCGCACGTGCGACGACATCGCCGCAGCGGATCTCGCCGGCGAGGATGAAATTGCTGTGATCGCCGGTGTGTCCGTGCTGCGACGAGATGGCCCCAGGGTCCCACCTGTTCCAGAACGCAAAGTAGCGGGGGGACAGTTCGATCCACTTCTCCCAGATCGACGCCGTGCGACCGTCTGCGAACTCGTAGCGCAGCATCTCCTCGGCCGGCACGTCGTCGAGATGCTTGATCGACGGTCCACCCCTCATCGGCCACTTCCCTTCGCTTGCATTGACATCCTGACGTGGTGACGGTTTAGATCTGGACGTCTTCCCAGCCGCCGCCTTCGGCAGACCGATGGGCCGCGTCGATCACCGCGAGCGATAGCAGACCGTCCTCGAAGGTGGCAGCGGTGCTCGGCGCGCCATCGAATGCAGGCAGCCAGTCCTCGAGCATCAGCGCCATCGCCCGGCTGGCGTGACCTGCCAGGCCGCTGGGTAGCTGATCGGGATACGTAGGTTGGCGTTCGCCCACCGCCAAGGGACTCAGTCCCTCATCCGTGGCCTTCCCGAGACGGTATGTGGCGGAACGCAAGTCGCCGTCGCCGATGATGGTGCCGTCGGATCCGAACAGCTCGAGGCGGTAGTGATCGGCGTGGGCGCCGATCACCGAGACACTCAGCACAGCGGTCATCCCGGACTCCATCCGCATCAGGAGTGCCGCGGTGTCGTCGGCGGTGACGTGCAGGGTGTCGCCGTCGGGCAGCTCACGGACGGGCTCACTGGTGCGCACTTCGGCGCATACCGACGCGGGGCGGCCCAGCACGCTGCAGAGGAAGTCGAGGTCGTGCACGAGCATCCCGGCGAGGTAACCGCCGCCCTGATCGCGGTCGTACATCCAGCGCGCCTGAGGCGTACGGCTCGGGTGCCAGTAGGACGCGCTACGGCTGACCCGAGCGAGGTACTGCTTGCCGAGAAATCCCGAGCGCACGCGGTCGGCGAGGGCCAACCAATCAGGGTTCCATCGGTTCTCGAAGCAGCAGGCGGTGGGCACGTTCGCGGCGGCCGCTGCCGCAACGATCTGGCGAGCTGACTCGAGATCGCCCGCCAACGGCTTTTCACACAGCACGGGTTTACCGGCCGCCAAGGCCGCGAGCACCATGTCGCGGTGCAGCACGGTGGGCGTCGCGACCGAGATGACGTCGAGGTCGTCGCGGGTGACGAACGTCTGCCAATCGGTCGAGGTCTCCTCGATTCCCAGCTTGCCCGCGACGCGTTCCAGCCGCTCCGGGGTGCGAGCGCAGAGCGCAACGGGCTCGAATCCCTTGGCCGCCCGGAAGCCGGGCACCTGAACGTGCGAACCCCACCCCACGCCGATGATGCCGACCCGCAGTGGTTTCCGCTCAGCCATGTCCGCTCCTATTCGTCTGGTCCATTAGTGACACTAATGTTAGATACGTTCGACGATCAAGGGTGGCGAATTGGACGCATCGCCAATCATCTCAAGTAACCCGACGTTGCCTATAAGTGACATGAGTGCCAGAATCGGATGCTGTGAGCACGACCGACATCGACGAGCAGCAGTTCGCACCGCTGATCGACCTGCAGTGGTGGCAAGAGCGTCCCGCCGATCGGGCGGAGCTCTACCGACGCCTCCGCGACGCAGGGGGACCCGTGTTCGTGCGCACCAACCGGCCCGGCTCTGCGCGGGTGCGCGGATTTTGGGCGGTCGGTTCGCACCGCGACGTCGCCAACATCAGCCGCCGCCCCGAGGAGTTCAGCTCCGGGCAGGGCACCCAGATCTTCGACCAGACCGCAGAAATGCGCGAGTACCGCGGTTCGATCATCGACATGGACGATCCAGAACACATGCGACTGCGCAAGATCGTTTCGCGTGGCTTCAGCCCCCGCATGCTCTCCGAGCTGCGTGGGCTCGCGGAGGAGACGACCGCCGAGATCCTCGAAGAGATGCCGCGTTCGGGTCGGTGTGACTTCGTCTCCGAGTTCGCCACGCTGCTGCCATTGCGGATCATCGACAACATGTTGGGAGTCCCGCGCGAGCACGAGCAGTTCATCCTGCGCGCGACCAACGTGGTGCTTGGCGCTTCGGACCCCGAGTACGTGCCCGACCAGACCGTCGCAGGCATCGAGAAGGCCGTCGCCGAGACCAGCGAGCAGCTCATCGATCTCCTCAAGGGTATCGCCGAGGACCGCATCGCCAACCCGCGCGACGACGTGATTAGCAAGTTGGTCACCTCCGACGAAGAGAACCTGACGCCGCAGGAGCTCGCGAAGTTCTTCATTCTGTTGATCGGCGCTGGCAACGAGACCACGCGAAACGCGCTCACCCACGGACTGCTGATTCTCAGCGCGCATCCCGAGCAGCGCGACCGGCTGCTGGCGAACTACGACGAACTGGCCTCCCCCGCTGTCGAGGAGATCCTGCGGTTCGCCAGCCCGGTCATCCACATGCGCCGCACCGTGACCCGTGACGGCGTGACATTGACCGATCCGGACGGAGAGGTCACGCACACCTTCAACGCCGGTGACAAGGTCGTGGTCTGGTATCCGGCCGCCAACCGCGACCCAGCGGTGTTCGACGACCCGGAGACCTTCGACATCGCGCGCAAACCCAACAACCACATCGCCTTCGGCGGCCCCGGGCCGCACTTCTGTCTCGGTGCCCATCTGGCGCGCCTCGAGTTGAACGTGGCCTTCAAGATGCTCTATGACCGCTACCCCGACATCACCGCGTCAGGTGAGCCCGTCATGCTGAAGTCCAACTTCGTCAACGGCATCAAACACCTCGAGGCGACCTACACCCCATGACTCAAGCAGCAGCAGTGCTGTCCGACATCGCCGACGGCATCATGACGATCACCCTGAACCGGCCCGAGGCCGCCAACGCGGTACGTCCCGACGACCGTGATGCGCTCATCGCGCTGTTGGCGGCCGCCGATGGTGACGAGAAGGTGCGCGTCGCGGTGCTCCGCGCCAACGGCAAGCACTTCTGCTCCGGCGCGGACGTGGCGTCGCTGGCCGAGCGACGCGCGAAGGGCGAGAAGCGGGTACTGGAACCGACCCGGCGCATCATGAACGGCGCCCAGCGGCTGGTGGCCAGCGTGCTCGACTGCAACAAGCCGGTGATCGCGGTCGTCCACGGCGCAGCGACGGGCCTTGGCGCACACGTGGTGTACGCCTCCGATCTGGTGATCGCCACCGAGAATGCTTACTTTGCAGAGTCATTCGTCAAGCGCGGGCTCGTCGTCGACGGTGGTGGCTGTTATCTGCTGCCCCGCCGGATCGGCATGCAAAAGGCCAAGGAGATGGCGTTCTTCGGCGAACGGCTCTCCGCGGCGGAGGCGCTGACCCTCGGCCTGGTGAACCGCGTGGTGAGCAGCGCCGAGCTGGACGCCACAGTGGCCGACTTCGCTGGGCGACTGGCGGGCGCGCCGACCAGCGCGATCGCGTTCACCAAACGACTGCTCAACGACTCCCCCGACACCGACCGGTCCGGCGCCTTCGTTGCGGAGGCAATGGCTCAGGAGATCCAGTCCTATGCCCATGACTCCACCGAAGGCGTTCAGGCCTTTATGGAGAAGCGCCCGACCGAGTTCACCGGATGGTAGGCGTGGCACGCGCTGACATTCCCACCATCGACGCCGCGAGCGGACCCTACTGGGAGGCCGCCCGGCACGGTCGCTTGCTGATCGCCAAGTGCGCGGCCTGTGGCAAGGTCCATCACTATCCGCGGCCGTTCTGCCCGCATTGCTGGAGTGAGGACGTACATCCGGTCCAGGCCAGTGGCGTGGGCACGCTCTACACGTATTCGACGGTGTACGTGAACGATCTGGCACCGTTTCGGGAACGGCTGCCGTACATCGCCGCGATCGTCGAACTGGCCGAAGGACCGCGGTTGATGACCACGATCGAGGGCGCCGAACCCGAGGAGCTTCGGGTGGACATGCCGGTGACGGCGGTGTTCCGGCCCGTCGACGAGAACGACGCGGACAGCCCCTATCTGACGATTTTCATACCTAGCGAGGAGAGCCCATGACCGGACTACTCGACGGCAAGGTCGCCCTGGTGACCGGCGCCGGACACGGCATCGGCCGCGGCCATGCACTCGAACTGGCCAAGCATGGCGCCACCGTGATCATCAACGATCTCGGCACCAGCCTGTCCGGTGAGGGCACCGACAAGGTGGCCGACGAGGTAGTCGCGATCATCGAGAACCGCGGCGGCAAAGCGGTTTCCGACTTCAGCGACGTCGGTGACGAGGAGCAGGTCGACCTCGCGGTGGAACGCGCCTACTCCCAGTTGGGTCGGCTGGACATCGTGGTGAACAACGCAGGCATCGTGCGTGACAAGGCGATCTGGAACATGACGGTCGACGACTTCGACCTGGTGATGCGAGTGCACGTTCGCGGCAGTTGGTTGACCAGTCGCGCCGTCGCCCGCAAGTGGCGCGCGGAATCCAAGGAGACGGGCGCAAAGGTCTACGGCCGCATCATCAACACCACGTCCGGCGCAGGATTGCACGGCCACTTCGGGCAGACCAACTACAGCGCGGCCAAGTCCGCCATCGTGGGACTGACGCAGACCCTGAGCCTGGAACTCGCGTCCATCGGCGCGACCGTCAACGCGATCAGTCCCGGTGGGCGCACCAGAATGTCCGCAACGATGCCCGGTGCGCAAGCCCCGATCGAGCCGGACGAACGCCCCGACGACGAATTCGACCCCAAGGATCCATCGTTGGGCTCCCCCGTGGTGGCCTGGCTGGCCAGCCCGGAGGCCGGTCACATCAGCGGTCAGGTCATCCGCGCCATGGGTGAGAATCTGCAGTTACTCAAAGGCTGGCATCCGGTGGCATCGGTATCCAACGGCCAGAAACGCTGGGATGCAGATAAACTCGGTGCCATCATGGCCACGGACGTCTTCGGTACCCGCAACACCGGTCTCCGGATGGGCGGGTGACGGGCAGGCCGGACCCCACGGAGGTCGAGCGGGAGTTCCGTCACTATTTCATGACGGGTCCCGTGCTCGAGGACTGGCATGCCTGGGCCAACCTCTTCACCGATGACGCAACGTACTTCGACCACTTCTACGGAACGTTCACCGGCCCCGAGGAGATCACCCGGTTCCTCGAAGGCACCATGGGCGCAGCCCCGCAGGTGTACAGCCCACTCGTCTGGTACGTCGCCGATGGCGCGCGAGTCGCGTACAAGGTGCTCAACCGCGCCGACAATCCGGAGCCGGGCGCATCCCCCATCGACTTCCCCTCGTATCAATTCATCTCCTACGCCGGCAGCGGGAAGTGGCGTTCCGAGGAGGACGTCTGGATCCCCGCCGAAATGAAGCAGTTCGCGCGGCGCTACGACGATGCCGCCCGCGAGCACCCGCAGACGTCGGAACAGAAGCTGCGCCGACTGGACTGGGGGCCATGGGTGGACTGGGCGCGCCCGGATCCCGGCCACCAGGCCGCTCCGTCGTGGCTCGGCAAGGACGGCTTCCGCCCGTTCGCCGGTATCGACGACATCGACTTCGGCGTGCGGTCGCACTGACGGCTAGAGAAACAGGTACAGGCCCGACAACAGCGCCCACAGTCCGAGGCAGTAGCCCTCGAATGCGACACGCAAAGGCATTGGCGCACTACGCAGCTCCATGAAGTCGAGCCCGACGAGCCTGACCTTGAGCGCAGCTATTCCCAGCACCACGACCACCATCACCGATCCCATGCCGTGGTCGTGGCCCAGTGCGTAGGAGAGCAATGTCGCCGCGACCAACAGCAGCCACGACACGCCCGCGCGCCCGCGTACGAACCACAACACCGATGGACCCGGCATCAGGCCACCAGGTACAGCAGCGGGAACAGCACGATCCACAGCAGGTCGACGAGGTGCCAGAAGCAGGCGCCTCCCTCGACGACGGCCAGTCTGGTGGCACTCAGCTCGGGTGGTCGGGTCGCAGCGAGCAGGACCGTCAGCACCGCCATGCCCACGCACACGTGGAGCAGATGCACGCCGGTGAGGATGAAGTAGTACAGATAGAAGTGGTTGGCGCCGACACCGTGCCCTGCGGTCACCAGCGAGTGGTACTCGAACACCTTGAGGCCGAGGAAGATTGCCCCGCACGCCAGTGCCGCAAGAAGGGCCGACCGTGCGATCTTGCTCGCTCCGGACCGGAGCGCCCCAAGGGCGACGACCACGAGCAGCGAACTCGTCAGCAGCACCAGGGTATTGGTGAGCCCGACCCCGAGATGCAGGGTCTTGCGGGACACGTCGAAGACCTCGGGTGCCTTGGCCCGTTCGACCATGAAGGTGGCGAAGAACGCGCCGAACACCAGCATGTCGCCGAAGAGGAAGACCCATGTCCCGGTTTCACCGGGAATCCGCCGGACGGGCGGCGCTACGGCCGCTGGTGCGTCGAGGGTCACGGCGCCGCCGTGGCCAACGCCCGCTCGGCCGCCTGCTGCGCGCCGATCGACTGGAGCATCACCACGGTCACCGCGATCATCCATACGGAGAACGCCACCAACGGAATCCAGAAGGCGAACACGCCGTTCCACGCGAGCGGGCCATCGTTGAAGACCATCACCGCGCCGCCGGGCAGCGCGAGCAGGGCGTACCACGCGTTGAGGTAACCGAACCACCGCGGGAACGTCGCGGGTTCCGTTCGGTCGAGGAACGAAGCGGTGGTGAGCACCACGGCCTGGACCACCAGCGTTCCGACGATGCCGACGAACATCAACCAGAAGACGTCATTGAGCGCCTGCGTGATCTCGGGATCGCGCTGTTCGGGCCGGAAGGCCGCTGCGGACAACACCATCATCGGAAAGAGGAACCCCGGTACGAAGATGACCCCTGCGAAGACCTGGGTAACCGACAGCACGCCCCATTTGCCCTCGACACGACGCACCCGCAGACAGATCGTGGAAAGGAACGGCAATGCGACGCAGGCAGCGAGCAGGCTCAAGGCGAGGCCCACCCGCACCCGCAGCTTGTTGGCGGTGAGGAAGTCGGCGATCTGCTGCGCGCTCGACGTCGGTGAGAGCGGCGGGATCAGCTTGGCGATGAGCATGAAGAAGACGAAGAACAGAGCGAGCATGGCGATACCGCCCCACGCGGCGATGCGCTGGAGTCTCAGGTCCATGACCGAATCCTAGAGCTAATCCGCTCAATGTTTAACTGATTCCGCGTTAACTGATTCGACGAGGTGCTTCACGCGGGCACCCCGAAAAGTGGGTCGAGCTGTTCGGGAGTGCTGCCATGCAGCACCAGTTCGTCGGCGCCCGCGTCCCGGTAGTTCTCGAACACCCGGTGGCACGCCCGCGCCGACCCGATCGCCGCGGCCTCTCGCGTCCACTCCCCGGGCAGCACCGATGCCACCTCCATCAGCTCATCGCGGGTGAGCACCGAGTCCGCCGAGCCTCTTATCCCCGCCAAGAGCGGATGGGATCGCATCCGCGTCAACGGTTCGGAATCCCACCCGTTGACGGCCGCCAGTCGTTCCCCGAAGCCGGGGATCTGGTAGTAGCTCACCGCCCGCGCCCCGACCACGGCCGCCTCCTGCTGTGCATTGAGTTCGCACGCGACGACCACCGTGGCGTACACCCGCACACTGCCCGGCGACCGGTCCGCCAATCGCGCGGCCTCGCGGACGCACTGCACCGATCGGCGCACCGCGTCTGGCGTCAGGAACGGGTGCAACAACACCCCGTCGAAGTGACGGCCCGCCAGGGCCAGTCCGTTGGGCCCGATCGCCGCGAAGACCAGCGGAGGCACCGGCTGATCAGGTAAGTCGTTGAGCCGCAGTGACGGATACCTGCCCGCGGGACCGTCGTAGCGGACCCTCTCGCCGCGGCACAGACGCCGGAAGATGTCGGCGTGGTCGACGATCGTGGCGTTCGTCGAAGTAGGCAGACCGACGGCCCTCCACATCGCATCCACCGAGCGGCCGACGCCGAGGACGAAGCGCCCGCCCGAGACCCCCTGGACTGTCATCGCCAGCGACGCCAGCAGCGCCGGATGCCGCGACTGCAGATGCGTGATCCCCGAGCCGATCTGGACGGTCGACGTAACCTGGCTGAGCACCCCGGCGAGCACCCCGAGATCCTTGGTGCCCCACCGCTCGCTGAGCCACACCGTGCGCAGACCTAGCCGTTCGGCCGCCCGTGCCTGTCCCACCACGCCGGCGGGATCGGTGACGCGCCCGGGTAGCACGTACGCGCCGAGTGCGATGTCCTTGGCGTGGCTGCCGTCCATGATCGCTATTCTGACAGTAGTGTTCAGTCTCGGAAAGGGTGCCGATGGCATACACATCCGCGCGAGGCGATCTCGGCGACCGGACACGCGAGGCCCTGCACGACTGGTTGCCCCCGCGACTGACACCGACCGGCGTCACCGCGCTCGAAGTCTCCGAGCTCACCGCACCATCGGCCGGCTACTCGGGCAAGACGGCGTTCTTCACCGCATCCTGGATCGACCAGGCAGGCACCCATCACGCCGAGGAATTGGTCTTGCGTGCCCAGGCCGACGATCACCAGCTGTTCACCGCACCGGACGCGCCACGGCAGGCGGAGGTCATGCGGCGCTTGGGTGCCGGTGGCATCCCGGTGCCCGAGATCGTCGGCATCGAACGCGACGCGTCGATCCTGGGCTCGCCGTTCTACCTGATGCGACGGGTACGGGGACGGACCCCGTCCGACGTGCCGAGTTGGCACAAGCGGGGTTGGACAGTCGAGCTCTCGGCTCCGGAACGGGAGTTGCTGTGCGACAACGGTCTGCGTGCGCTCGTCGCCGTACACCGCATCAAGGACGCCGACACGCTCGCGTTCCTCCGTGGTGAGGTCGACGCAGGCCGCACGGCGCTGCAGCGCTATCTGCACGACCTCGAACGTTGGTACGACTGGTGCCGCGCCGACGTGGTGGTTGGCGGGGACGTCCTGGCGACGGCGCAGCGTGTGATTCTAGAAGC
>JAOPWT010000554.1 GCA_025965555.1 Mycobacterium sp. | reverse complement strand
AAGGCCACGCGGGAACTCGGGTGGGAGCCCGAGCCGGTGGAGGAGTCGATCCGCAAGGCCGCGCGGTTCTTCGCAGCAACGTCGGCCACGGCGAGCGCCTCGTGACCGGCCCGCTGCCGGGTCCGATTCGCCAAGCGAAATGACCACGGCCGTAGGCGAACCCGGACCGTCGGCGGCTAGTCGGACCGTCTGGCGCGGTTCATCACCCGCTCTGCGGCGGCCCAGTGTTCGTCGGACACCCACAGCGTGGCGAATGCGCCGATGGCATCCTCGGCAGAGGCTCCCGCGATCACGCCCTTGATGGCGGCGACCGGTGGGGCCGCGAGCTTGCGGGCGACGGCGCGCCACTCCTGCTCGAAGGATGCGCGAGGCACGACCACGTCGACCAGGCCGACTCGCTGAGCCTCGACCGCATCGAGGATGGAGCCAGTGCCCGCCAGCAGCAGTGCCTTGCCCTTGCCGACCAGTGTGGCGAGGCGTTCGGCGCCCCCCCACGCGGGCATGATCGCCAGCGACACCTGGTTGAAGCCGATCTTGACGTCGTCGGCGGCCAATCTGATGTCGGCTGCCACGGCCACCTCGGCCCCGCCGCCGAGGGCGTGGCCGTTGAGCGCGGCCAAGACGGGACCGGGGAACGCCGAGATGCGGTCACAGACCCCGCGCATTCGACGGGCCATCGCCGCCGCATCCGACTCGGTCCTGATGGCGCTGAGCTCTTTGAGGTCACCGCCGGAGACGAACGCCTTGTCGCCGGCGCCCTTGATGACGAGGGCGCGTGCTCCGGCGGCTCTGACGAGTGCGTCGTCGAGCTGGTCCATGGTCTCGAGTGAGATGGCGTTGCGGGCGTGCGGGCGGTCGATGGTGACCACGGCCAATCCGTCCTCGATTTCCAGGTCGACCATGTGTTCCTTGTCCGCCGTTCTCCGTATGTGATATTGGCATTCTCGTTGGGGGAGAATAGCATCGCCGTGTGGTTGCCAAACCCTTGCGGATCATCCCTGCCGAACTGTCCAAACACTACGAGGACCAGGGCTGGTGGACGTCGGAGACCCTGGGTGCCATGTTGGCGAAGGGGCTCGAGGCCAGCCCCGATGTCGGCTTCCACGTGCACTCCGAACTGCGGCCATGGGAGGGCTCGTTCGGCGACGTCGAGCTAGTGGCGCGCCGGCTGGCGACCGGTCTGCGCAAGCGGGGCGTCGGTCCCGGTGATGCCGTGGCAATGCAGTTGCCCAACTGGATGGAGGCCGCGGCAGCGTTCTGGGCCTCGGCGTTCCTCGGCGCGGTGGTGGTGCCGATCGTGCACTTCTACGGGCGCAAGGAGGTGTCGCACATCCTCTCGACCGCGAGGCCGAAAGCCTTCATCACGACCCGGCAGTTCGGCCGGATGACGTTCCAGCCGGACCTGTGCGGGGAGGTGCCGATCGTGGCGCTGGTGGCGGGTGTCGACGAGCACCCGCGCGAGAAGAATGTGGTCGGCTTCGACGAACTTCTCGAAGACGAACCGATGGTGGGCACGGTCGACACCGATCCCGGCGCCCCTGCGCTCATCGCGTTCACCTCCGGCACCACCCGCGATCCGAAGGGCGTCGTCCACAGCCATCAGACCCTCGGCTTCGAGACGCGCCAACTGCTGGCGTACTACCCACCGGACCGCGGCAGACAGCTCACCGCAACCCCCGTCGGCCACTTCATCGGGATGGTGGGCGCGTTCCTGATCCCCGTGATCGAGGGTGCTCCCATCGACCTGGCCGACGTCTTCGACCCCGCGGCGGTGCTGGCCTTGATGAAGTCCGACGGCATCACCGTTGGCGGAGGTCCGCCGTACTTCGTCACCAGCCTGCTGGACCATCCCGACTTCACCGACGAGCATCGAAGCCACATCAAGACCGTTGGCCTCGGCGGTTCCACCGTGCCCGCCGCGGTGACCAGGCGTCTTGCCGATCTTGGCGTCTTCGTGTTCCGGTCCTACGGCAGCACCGAGCACCCTTCGATCACCGGGTCTGGCCGTGACGCGCCGGAGGACAAGCGCCTCTACACCGACGGGAACGCGCGGCCGGGTGTCGAGGTGACGCTCTCCCACGACGGCGAGATCCTCAGTCGGGGCCCGGATCTGTGCCTGGGCTACACCGATCCGGAGTTGACCGCGAAGGCGTTCGACGAGGACGGCTGGTACCACACCGGCGATGTCGGGGTCATCGACGAGGACGGCTATCTGACCATCACCGACCGCAAGGCCGACGTCATCATCCGCGGTGGCGAGAACATCAGCGCGGTCGAGGTCGAGGAGGTGCTGCTCGCCATGCCGCAGGTTGCGGAGGCGGTGGTGGTGGCGGCTCTGGACACTCGTCTCGGTGAGCGGACTGCCGCCATGCTGCGGATCAGGTCGGGGCACGTCATGCCGACGCTGGACGAGGTGCGCGCGCACTTCGAACAGGCCGGCGTGGCTCGGCAGAAGTGGCCAGAGGAGTTGCACGAGGCCGACGACTTTCCGCGCACCGCGAGCGGCAAGGTCCAGAAGTTCGTCGTGCGGCAGAGACTGCGCGAAGCCGTTGCGATGTGACGGTATGTGAGAATAGGATTCTCCCAATAGGAAAAGGAGTATTCCAATGGGTCAACTTTCGCACCGGGTCGACGTCCCGTTCCCGCTCTTCGATGCGGACAACCACCTCTACGAGCCCCCTGAGGCGCTGACGAAGTTCCTGCCCAAGGAGTACAAGGACGTCGTCCAGTACGTGGAGATCAAGGGCCGCACGAAGATCGCGCTGC
>JAOPWT010000553.1 GCA_025965555.1 Mycobacterium sp. | reverse complement strand
GGGCGGTGGATCGCACCGAGTGGCTCGACGACCCGCGGTTTGCCACTGCACGCACGCGGGCGGTGAACGGGACGGCACTCATCGGAGAACTCGATGCGATCTTCGCGAGCAGGCCCCTCGACGAATGGGCGGCGACCTTCGCGGCCGAGCCGGATTTCTTCTGGTCACCCATCAACTCGATCGAGGACGTGCTCGCCGACGAGCAGTTCCATGCGGCAGGCGGGGTGGTGTACGTACCCGACGGGGACTCCACGCGGGCAATGGTGGCCACGCCCGCGGACTTCGGTGGCACGCCGTGGGAGCCGACGTCGGTGGCTCCCGGCCTTGGGCAACACACTGGGGAGATCCTCGCCGAGCTTGGCGCCCAACGAGTTACGGGGACGCCCAACGCTGGGCCTTGAGGCAGGCGGCGTGGCGGAGCTGAGCGAGGAACTGGTCGTCGTCGTCACTGCGAACCAGGTAGTGGGACATGGCCACCCGTACGACGGCCGCTGCCGCGACGGCGCCGTCGGGTCCGGGTATGAGCTGCTCGAACTGCTGCCGCATGAGCGGAATCGCCCGCGCCAGCCGGGGGATGACGTGCTCGGGCTCGACGTCGACCATGCGCAGGCCCGGGTAGGAGTGCTGGTACTCGACGATCACCAGTAGCGCCGCCTCGAGTCGCTGGCTGGTCGGCAGTCCGACGCAGGCATTCGCCACCGCGCGCTCGTAGAAACGTCGCTCCCACACCACGAAGGCGTCGAGCAGTTCCTGCTTGGATCCGAACCAGCGGTACAGCGTTGGTCGTGAAACGCCTGCCTGCGTCGCCACGTCGGACAGGCTGAGTTTGGTGATCCCGTTGCTGCCAAGCACTTCGGCGGTGGCGGCGAGAATTCGCTCACGGGTGGAGGAGTCGGCCTCGACCGGCGGCGCCACCTCAGTACCCCGCGATGGGTTGCGTCATCGCACTAGCTTTACAAATATTCGCCTGAGTGTCACGCTATTGCATCAAGCCGACCCCGACGACACAGTCCGTTGTGCGGTCGCCGCAATCGAGGACTGGAAACGGTTGCGGCGCTTGCGCAGTCGACGTGAGTCACGGCGTGATGAGCATCCCGTTCGCCGAAGCTGCCTGCTGGAGCTGCGGAATCGTCAGGTCCCGGTACTCGGCGACGATCGGACCCATGGCGGCGCCAAGCCACGGCACCACACCGGGGTCAGGGCTGATGCCGAGGTTGTAGGCCTGCATTCCGGGTAGGTGATGCTCGAAGAAGTTGCCAAGCAGGTCCACCACGAAGATGGCGTCGCCGATGAGGTTGGGACCCCAGAGCGACGCGGCGTTGATCAGCGGGGTCGTGGCGTTGGGGTCGCCGATCATCACGATCGAGCCGTAGTGCGGTTTGCTTCCCCCGCCCGGTACGTACGCAGGGATGAACGGTTGCAGCCCCGGCAGATCGGTAGCCAGGTAGGCCGCGGTGTCGCCGTAGGTCTCGATGTTGACGAAGCCCGAGTTGACGCCATTGCCCGGCACGACGGTGTTGATGCCGGGACTCTCGAATCCGATGCCGCCCAAACCGGTCTGCTGCGCGACGTATTCGGCCTCCCAGCCGCCCAGCGAGTGCCCGGTGAGGAAGATGTCACCGGTGGCATAGCCCTGCAGCGCGGCCGCGGCCTGAACCTGCTGCTCGAAGGCCAGGGAGTCGGTGAACGCCTGTGGGGTGGAGTCGGTGAGGATCACCTGGGCATCGGTGAGGATCTGGGAAATGGCGATCAGCGGATTGAACAACAGGTTGGTGCCGCCCGTCGTGCCCTGGTAGGCGATGATGATCTGCTTCTGCGGCGTCACCCAAGCCTGCGCGGATGCGCCGGAGAAGACGTTGGTCAAGGTCATCGGCACTCCGTCGACGGTGAACGCCTGCAACCCGCCGGGGGTACCTCCGAGCACGTACTCAGCAGCAGCCGCGTTCAGGAACTGCGTCACCGTCGGCGTCGATCCCGTGGTGGGGCCGGTATAGGTCTCGGTCTGCAACACCTGCTGCGCGGCCGGAGTCCTGTCAAGGCCCAGCACGCCTTCCACCCGCCGAAAGGCCGCGAACAACAACTCGTCGATCGGAGAGAAGTCCAGCGGACTCTTCGGCCCGCCAACGGCCACGGTCAGATCCAGCGCTTGAAGCAGCGTGTTGATGATCCGGCCGGGCAGGGCGATGACCTGGGCGATCGGCGACAGCGGCTCAGGGGGAGTTGGTGTCGTGGTGCTGGCGGCCGTCGCGGTGGTCACCGCGGCAACCTTGACGGCGGGTGCGCTCGTCGTCGCCGCGGTCTCGGCTGCGAACGCTGCCGGAGTGGCGCTGGTCTGCTGGGGCGGGGAGCCGCCGGACCGGGTCCTCGAGGACTTGCTCTGCTCTTGAGAGGCAACGCTCGCCGAGACGTTCTTCGCCGCGTCGGCAGACGAGTCGGCCTGAGCCGACTCGGCATTACCCGGGTGCGAGGTGCCCGTGGGCTGGCTCGCGCGGGACGTTGCCCTGGGTGTGGTGGTCGACGAGTCCTGCTCCGGTGCCGTCGACGTCGGCTCGGTCGCCGATGGACTCGCAGTGGTCGGATCAGTGCCCGGCGATGCCGCGCCCGCGCTGGCGGTGCCGGAGGTCTCCTGGTGCGGCTTCGGCGAATGCGCCTGCGGGGCAGACGACTTCGTGGTCGTCGAATCGGCGTCCGACGATGCCCTCTGGTCAGGACCGTTGCCGTCGGCCGGCTTCTTGGGTCCCGCGTCCGAATTCGTCGACGAGGTCTCCGAGGACGCGGAGTGGCCGGTCTCCGCCCATGCCACGCCATGACCGCCCGCAGCCGCGATCCCCATGCAGACCGCCACCACGGCCAGGCGGGACCGCGGCGACCACTTGCCAGAATGTGCGCCGCGCAGCTCGTGCACCGTCATCGACGTCCCCTTTGACATTCGGTCGTGGTGTGCGGATTCACTGCCGAAGAGGGCTGGCCCAGCCGACGCGGTACACGACGCCGGACAGAGTATGACATCGCGCGATGTCAGTCCCGGTTATGGACCAACAATGGGTGAAAATGCGCAGCATCGCCACGGCGTGGGGCGCCAGCACGCGTCGCGGGCCGAAAGTCTTGCTGGTGATCGGTGTTTCACCGGGCTCCGTGCGGTTTACAAATGCGCCTGAAAATGTCACGGTGGTCGGGTAAGTCCCCACTCGGATACCACCAAGAAGGCTGGCATTGGACGCAGGAGATCTCGTCGAAATCGAGGCGCTCAAACAACTGAAGGCCCGCTACTGCAGGCTTCTCGACGCCAAGGACTGGCAGGCGTGGCGCGAGATCTTCGCCGACGACTTCATCAGCGACACCTCCAAGGCCGGTGGGAAGGTCATCGAGGGGGCCGACGAGTTCGTTGCGTTCACGTGCAGCAAGCTGAAGCGGCCGTCACAGGCGACGGCCCATCAGGTGCACGCTCCGGAGCTCGAGCTCACCTCGCCTTCTACCGCACGCGGGATCTGGGCGCTCGAGGACGTCGTCCGGTTGGCGCCGGGGATCAACCTTCGCGGTTACGGCCACTATCACGAGACCTACGAGAAGATCGGCGCTCAGTGGGTCATCAAGAGCTCCACACTGACTCGCCTGCGTGAGGATGTCTTCAATGCCCTTGTCTGCATCTACGTCTCCGACCGGGTCAAGAAGGTGAGCGCCCGGCTGGCGCGGAGGCTGTCGAAATGAGCACGGCGAAAACGGTTCTCGTCACCGGTGCCTTCGGCCAGGTCGGAAGCCGCTGCACCGAGATCCTGCTCGCGCGTGGTCGCACCGTCGTCGCGATGGATCTGCGCACCGAGAAAACGGTGGCGGCCGCTCAGGAACTCGCGACTCGGGCTGGCCAGGGCACCTTGATCCCGGCCTACGTCGACCTGCTCGATGCCGAAGCCGTCACCGCGCTCGTCGCCGAGCACGAACCTCAGGCGATCGTGCATCTGGGTGCCATCCTCGCGCCGGTGTCCTACCGAGATCCGCGGAACGCGCGAAGGGTCAACGTCGGCGGCACTGCGAACGTGGTCTCGGCGGCATGCACGCTGTCGTCACCCCCGCTGATCGTCTACGCGTCAAGCGCCGCCGTGTACGGCTCGCGGAATCCGCATCGCTTCCCCGAACGCATCACCGCCGAGACCGCCGTCAACCCCGTCGACCAGTACGGCGAGGACAAGATCCGATCCGAGCAGATCATCAGGGACAGCGGATTGCCCTCTGCCATACTGCGATTGGCGGGCATCATCTCGCCGGACGGTGCGTCGGAGATGAACGCCGACTACCTGGTCTTGATGCGGGCGACGCCAGGAGACAACCGCATGCACACGGTCGACGCCCGTGACGTCGCTCTGGCCTTCGCCAACGCGGTGGACCGCCGCGCGGCGATCGACGGCAAGGTCCTGCTGATCGGCGGCAACGACACCCACGTCCGCACGCACCGCGAGCTGGAGGACGACATGATGCAGGCCGTCGGACTGGGACGCCTGGGTCCCACGGCCAGCCTGCCGGGGGACCCCGATGACGACCGCGGTTGGAGTTTCACCGGGTGGTTCGACACCACCGAATCCCAGGCGTTGCTCGACTTTCAGAGACATGACTGGCAGGACACGTCAGCCTGGGCCGCCCACGATCAGAAGAGGCTCCGGCCCGTGCTGCGCGCGCTAGGCCCGGTCCTTCGCCCCCTGCTGCGCCTCGTCTTCGCGGCGCAGCGTCGCATCGAGAAGCGCGGGAACTTTACAAGAGTGACCATGAATGTCACGGTGTCCTGATGGGGCTCATCAGCGAGGGAAACGAGTAGATGGACTTCTCGCGCGTCGCACTCTCAGATGAGGACCAGGCCTTCCAGGACGACCTGCGCGCATTCCTTGCCAAGAACGTCACCGATGAAGTGATCCGGCACGA
>JAOPWT010000510.1 GCA_025965555.1 Mycobacterium sp. | reverse complement strand
GATTCGTCACGGTGTAGGTCGGCCCGACCGCCTCCTCATCGCCGGCCGAGACGTCGACGTCCACCGCGGTCCCGACGAGTGCGTCCAGAGCCGACACATCCGACTCGAGGCCGGGTGCATGGAGGTTGCGCGCCGCGAGATCGTCGTCGTGATCGTGCGGCGGAGTGTCGTCCACCAAGAGATGGCCTTTCTCAGTCCGGGTGGTTGGCTTCGAATTCGAGGGGCTTCTCGTCGAACCAGGTCTTCGAGGGGAGGAACTCCATCAGCCCGTCGAGCGCCCGCTGAAGGTTCTCCGGGGTGCCCGGCAGGAAGCTGCCGTACAGCTCGCCGTTGACGCGACGGGGAAGCGACACGATCCGGCCCTGGCGCGAGTCGAGCACACCCGCGGCAACCTCGGCGTGGGCGTAGGTGCCACCGGGATGGCGCTCGTTGGCGGTGATCTCCACCCAGCTGCTGGGTGCGGCGGTGATGTCGGCGTACAGCCGCGCCGACGGCGGGTCGACTCCGAACTGTGCCAATTGGTCGGCGCTCGTCGACTGGCCGAGCTTGCTCGCGACTCCGGTCAGGGGTTCGACGTCAGCCGCGGTGGCGGACCCGAGGACGGCCGTCACCATGCCCGCCAGTCCGACCTGTGGAGCGATGCGCTGCAAGACGATTATGTCGCCGTCCCGGGCCGCGATCACGTGGCGCTGCCCCTTGCGGCAGATGGCGAAGCGCACCATCCTGCCGACGTCCCTGCGCCACCAACGACCCTCGAGGGTTCGGTCGGCACGGCTCAACGTGTCGACCATGACGGCGACCTCAGGATGCGGCGCCCCGAAGACGTCGAGCACACCCTGGGCGGTGAGATCGCGGGCTACCTGCTCCCACACGATGTTGCGCAGTTCCAGCTGAGGGATGTTGGGTCTGATCCCGAGCGCCGGCGGGAACTCCATCATGTGGAGCCGGTCAGCGATGACGAGCATGCCGTCGATCGTGACCTCGACCGCGACGACGTCGTCGATGTGGGTGGTCCCGCGCGTGCCATTGGGTAGCCCGGACATGTTTCGAAACCCCCTCTTCCCCATCTTGCTATGTCGCAGGCACCGGAGGCGGCCAGATCGGACCTTCCGCCTTTGCCTGTGCTCCGTCGAGATTTGCCGACAGCCCGTGGGTTCCCCGGCGGACCGGTGCCCACCCAGCCCCCTACCGGATACGAGGGTACCAGCGGTTTTGTGACCTCCGACGCACAATTTCTGGAACGGGACGCGAACGGCACGGCGCGCGCGGTGCCGACGACCATCGAGCTGAGCAGTAAGAACGGGGCCAGTCACGACCGTCGGCACCATCGTTGCCAACCTCGCCGGCTGCCCACCCGACCACGCGCCAACACTGCGCGAGCACTGCTGGCGACGGCTGGGCTCACCATCACGACGCAGGAGCCCGCGAGATCGTCGATCAATTTGCGCTGGCGAAACATCGGTTTGCTGCGCGCCCGCCAGCGACCCGCGGTGGTGGATGCCAGGGTGGCTACCGCTCCCGGTGGTTGATACTTGAGTCAGTGCCGGATGGTGCGTCGTCTGATCAATGGGAAGGAGCCCTGGTGCCGTGAGTGATCGCGACGACGCCCTGCGCAAGGAACTCGGCTGGACCGGGCCGGAGGAATCGGACTACGAACCCGCCCCCGCCGAGCCGACCTTCACCCCCGCGGCGACGCCGTTGCCGTCCCGCCCGCCCGTCGACTACACACCTCCGCTCACGCCGCCGGAGCCCGCGCCGGAGCCCGAGCCACCGCAGGAACACCAGGATCAGCACGCGCCACCTGCTCCGCCCCCACCGCCACCGCCACCGCCGCGCGAGGCGGAGCGGCCCAACGGCGGTCCCCGACCGCCGCAGCGTTTCGGTCCTCCGCCGGGCAGTCCCCGCGACACGGGGACCTTCCCCGCGCTGGGCCGTCAGCCCGAGCCACCTCAGCAGTGGGGACCTCCCCCGCCGAACCAGCAGCAGCCGGTGTGGCAACAGGGACGTCCGCCGCGACCGAATCCACTCCAACAGGGTCAGGGACCGCCACCGGGCCCGCCCCAATACGGAACGTGGCAGGGACAGCAGTCGTACGGTCAGGATTCGCGCGTCGTGCCCCCTCCACCGACGGGGTCCTTCGCCGACCGGATCAGGGCCGACGACCTGGTACCCAGCCGTCGCATCCTTCCGGCCAAGGGCTGGCGTCGGGTCGCCTACAAGTTGTCGTTCGGGCTCATCAACCCCGGCCAGTCCCCGGACGAGATTCGTCAGGCCGAACTCGAGGCCCGCATCAGGGTCGTGCTGCGCGGCCACTACAAGGTCGGCGTGATGGGCAAGGGCGGCGTCGGCAAGACGACCGTGTCGGCCAGCATCGGATCGGTATTCGCCGAACTCCGCCACGAGGACCGCGTGGTCGCGATCGATGCCGACACCGCATTCGGGAAGCTCGGCAGCCGCGTGGACCCCAAGGCCGTGGGGTCGTACTGGGAGCTGGCCGGTGACCAGCACCTCGAGACGTTCGCCGATGTCCGCAGCCGCGTAGGCAACAACTCCGCCGGGCTGTTCGTGCTGGCGGGTGAGGGCAGCCCGGCCCGCAGGCGGGTGCTCGATCCAGCCATCTACCGTGAGGCCGCGGCCCGCCTGGACCGCTACTTCTCCATCACGGTCGTCGATTGCAGTTCGACGATGGACACACCGGTCACCCAGGAGGTACTTCGAGACCTCGACGCGTTGGTCGTCGTCTCGTCGCCGTGGGTCGACGGTGCGGCGGCCGCGGGACAGACCATGGATTGGCTGGCCAATCGCGGCCTGACGAGTCTGTTGCGTCGCACCGTCGTCGTGCTCAACGACTCCGATGGCCACGCCGACAAGCGGACCCGCGCGATCCTGGCGCAGCAGTTCGCCGGCCACGGGCAGGTGGTCGTGGAGGTGCCGTTCGATCCGCATCTTCGACCCGGCGGCGTGATCGAGGGTACTTCGGAGATGTCCGCGCCGACGCGGCGCAAGTTCATCGAGATCGCAGCCGCCCTCGCGGAGCACTTCCCGGCCAACGACGACCGCGGCCGGGATCGGCACTGACGCGCACCCACGTCAATCGCGATCAACGCAAATCGAGTTGACCGATCAGTGCCTCAACGTCGGCCGCCGCAGATGCGGGCACGGGCTGTT
>JAOPWT010000474.1 GCA_025965555.1 Mycobacterium sp. | reverse complement strand
GGTCTGGGCGTCATGGCGAGCACTGAGCGTTTCGTGGCGCTGAGGGCCAAGATGCTCGACGCCCGAATTCGAGCGTTCACCGCGGAGTACCCCAACGCCGTCGTGGTCGATCTCGGCGCCGGGCTGAGCAGCGCATTGTTCAGGGTCGGCCCGCCCGCGACGGTGGACTGGTACAGCGTGGATCTCCCTGCCGTGATCGCACTGCGCGACGCCGTGCTTCCGCGCCACCACCGGGCGCATTCGGTGGCCACTTCGCTGACCGAACACACCTGGGCGGAGGCGATTCCCGCCGATCGGCCAGCAATGGTGGTAGCCGACGGCCTCTTCGCCTTTCTGCGTGAGCCGACCCTGGCGGCGGTGTTTCGGGGCATCTCCGCCCATTTCCACTCCGGTGCGCTCGCGTTCTACGACTACGGCAAAGTTTCGCGAGTCAGCCGCGTCGTGGGCGGTGTGCTACCGACCAGAAGGCGAATGACGCGGCTGCTGTCAAGCACGTGGGCGTTCGACGGATTCACCGACGCGCATCACCCGGAGACCTGGAATCCAAGGCTTCACCTCATCGAGGAGGCCAGCGCCATGCAAGAACCCGACATCGCCGCGTTCCCGCCGATCTGGCGGCTGGCCGCCGCGGCGTCCAGCCGCATTCCGGCCATCGCCAGGAAGGCCCGCGTTCTGAGCTACCGGTTCTAGAACACGGACGTTCGAACATGCCCGACCGCACGCCCCAAAGCCGTGCATTTTTGACGTGCTCACGATACTTTGGCAACGACGGGGAGCACGGTGACCGTCTGAGGGGGACGGGGGAAGGGTATGGCGATTGCTACGAAGGAAGCCGTTCGGCTACCTCCTGCGCCGCCGATACCCAAGATAGTCCAGGGTGTTGGCTTCCTTCTAGCAAACTCGGGAATGTTTGCTGCGATGTCGCGGCGCTATGGCGACGCCTTCACCATCGAGATGCCTTTCCTCGGTCGGGCGGTGGTCATCAGCGATCCCTCCTTGATCAAGGAACTCTTCGCGATGACCCCCGAGTTGGCCCAACGTCCGGCCTCCGGCGCCGGCTCACTCGGTCAGGCGTTCGGCCCGGGATCGACGTTCAGCCTCGCCGGTGACCCGCTGATTCAACGCCGCAAACTGCTGGTGCCGCCGTTCCACGGAAAGCGCATGAGGGCCTACGAGCACATCATCGAAGGCGAGGTGATGCGCGAGATCGCGAACTGGCCGGAGGGCGAGGAGTTCGAAACGCTCGAACCGATGCTCCGCCTCACCCTTGGCTCAATTCTCAGGGCGGTGTTCGGTGCCGAAGGACCGATACTGGAAGAGCTCCGCAGCCTGCTGCCACCCCTGGTCGTGCACGCCGCCCGAGTGGTCGTAGCGCCGCAACTGATGCGCCGCGATCTGGGTCGGTGGAGTCCGGGCGGCCGATTCCTCGCCTACCGGCGCCGCTTCGACACTCTCGTCTCCACCCTGATCGCCGAAGCGCGCGCGGACCCGGCGCTTGAGGAGCGCAGCGATGTTCTCGCATTGCTCCTCCAAGCCCGCTATGACGACGGTGATCCGATCGCGGATCAACACATCGCGGACGAGCTGTTGACGCTGGTGGCCTCCGGCCACGAAACCACCGCGTCGTCGCTGGCCTGGTCCATCGAACGGTTGCGGCGCCATCCCGAACTCCTCGACCGGCTGACCGAGGAAGTCGATCAGGGTGGATCCGAACTGCGGCAGGCCACGATTCGCGAAGTGCAGCGCATCCGACCCGTTCTCGATGGCTCGATGCGTCGCACCCAGCAGCGAATCCGTCTGGGCGACTGGGTGATTCCCGAGAACACCACGATCGTATTCAGCATCCGGCTCGCCCACGAATCAGACGACTGCTTCGAGAATGCCGCATCATTCGACCCGGACCGCTTCATCGACGGTAACGCGACACCCGCGGGGTGGTTGCCATTCGGCGGCGGCATCAACCGCTGCATCGGTGCGTCGTTCGCCCACATGGAGATGGACGTGGTGCTGCGGACACTGTTTCGCGAATTCCGTTTTGCGTCAACGGACGACCCCGACGAAAGTCATCACTGGCGCGGAGTGGCCACTGCTCCTGGACGCGGTGGCCGAGCCACCGTCTTCCGACGTCATTCCCAACTACCCGAGGCGAACTCACCGAACATGACAACTACCACACGCCGCCCACGCATCAAGCCCATCGGCACCACACCGGTGTTCAAGAAATTGATGAGCAAGTACTGGTATCCCTTCCTGAGCCGCAGGTGGGACGCCGAGGACGTGCTGCTGATCAACTACGGCTATGACGAAGACCCTCCGATGGCATTGCCATTGAACGAATCAGACGAGTCTCACCGCTACAGCATCCAGCTCTATCACCGCACGGCCACCCACGTCGACCTCGAAGGCAAGAAGGTGCTCGAGGTCAGCTGCGGCCATGGCGGTGGATCTTCCTACGTCATGCGCACGTTGGGGCCGGCAACGTACACGGCTCTGGACATCAACTCCGACGGCATCAACTTCTGCCGCAGACGACACGATGTGCCCAACCTGGAGTTCGTGCATGGTGACGCCCAAGATCTGCCCTTCGACAGCGCAACGTTCGATGTGGTGATCAACGTCGAAGCCTCACACGGATATCCGGACTTCCCGCGTTTCCTCGCCGAGGTGGAACGCGTACTGCGACCGGGTGGGCACTTCCTCTACACCGACTTCCGCGGCCACGACGAGTTCGCAGAGTGGGACGCGGCGCTGGGCGCCTCCCCCTTGAGGATGGAGTCGAAGACCGAAATCAACCGGGAGGTGCTACGTGGCCTCGACGGGAACTCGACTCGGTATCTGGATCTGGTGAGTCGTAACCTGCCTGCTGTGTTCCGCCCCTTCGGGCGCCTGTTTGCGGGTGTGCCGGGCTCACTGATGTATCGCGAATTGCAAAGCGGAGGCTTGTCCTACCGGACCTACAGTTTCGTCAAGGACTGACACATGGCCACAGCCACCTCCGAGCCAGTGCGGCTGCCGCCGCAGGTCGGGTTACCGAAGATCGTGCAGGGCGTCGCGTTGGTGGCCGCGATGTGTGAAGTGATCGCTGCCGCCGGCCGACGGTACGGCGCCGCGTACACCTTCAACCTGCCGATCTGGGGTCCGACGGTAGTCATCAGTGATCCCGACCTGGTGAAGGACCTGTTCAGCACCGGCAGCGAACTAGCCGAACGCCCAACCGATCTCGGCGAGGTGTTCGGTCCCGGCTCGACGTTCAGCCTCACCGGTTCCGAACAGCTCAAGCGCCGGAAACTGGTGCTCCCGCCGTTTCACGGCAAGCGAGTGATGAACTACGAGCAGATCATCGAACAAGAAGTGCTACACGAGATCGAGTCCTGGCCCGAGGGTGAAGAATTCGAAATGCTCGAGCCGATGAACAGGATCACGCTCAACACGATACTGCGCGCGGTGTTCGGTGCCGAAGGACCCGCACTCGACGAGCTCCGCGCGCTCATACCGCCCGCCATCACCATCGGCTCCCGCCTGCACCTCCTGCCGAAGGTCGCAGCACGAGACTTCGGTGAGGGGAGCCCGGGCCCGCGACTCCGCCGAATACGGCGCAGGATCGACGCAGTCATCCACTCACTCATCGCCGACGCGCGGGCCGACGCGAACGTCGCCGGCCGTACCGACGTGCTGACGAAACTGTTGGATGCCCGCTACGACGACGGCACACCGATCGACGATCAGGACATCGCCGACGAATTGCTGACCTTGGTGTCCGCCGGTCACGAGACCACGGGCTCGGAACTGGCGTGGGCCATCGAACGGCTGCGCCGCCACCCGCGGTTCCTGTCCCGCCTCACCGACGAAGTCGATGAGGGAGGGTCCGAACTCCGGCAGGCGACCATTCACGAGGTGCTTCGCACACGGCCCGCGCTGG
>JAOPWT010000436.1 GCA_025965555.1 Mycobacterium sp. | reverse complement strand
CGCTTCACGGTGGCTGCCGGCGCCGACGGCGAGTGCGGCAATGCACTCGAGGGTTTCGGGAGTGGCGCCGTATGTCCCTGCGCTGACGGCGGTCGCGAGCGCGTCGTGGGCGTCGCGGCCGGCCTGTTCGGGCTCACCCTGCGCGATCGCAATACCGGCGCGCGTCGTCAGTGCCAGCGCCAGGTGAAAGCCGTTCGTCGCCGCGACCGCTTCGTCGGCCAAGCGCCGGGCTGCGGTCAGCTCCCCGCCCGCCAGTGCGGACTGGGCCGCGTAAGCAATCCAGATCGCCGCCTGCACGGGCTGGAGACTGAGCTGGGGCAAGCCAGCCGCGATCGCATCGTCCGCCGCGGCAACGTCGCCCGCGGCGAGGGTCGCAACAGTCAACCCCACGTAGGCGAGGCCCGGGAAGAATCCGCCGAGGTCCGCAGCGGCCTCGACGGCCGCGTTACCTGCGTCCCGCGCGGCAGTCAGGTCCCCGTGGTACGCCAGCATGAGTGCCTGCATGAATAGCGCGTTGCAGCTCCAGTACGGGTCGTGAGCCGCCTCGGCATCGGCAAGGACCTCACTCAAGATCGCGACGGCTCCGACCGGATCACCGGTCATCCCCTGTGCTACCCCGATACTCCACCGGCACCCACGCGAAGCGCGCCCGTAACCGATGGCGTCGGCAAGGTCACGTCCTTCTTCGGCGGCCGCGCGCACCGCGACCGGATCACCCACCATGACCGCCCCGACCGCCAGCCAACTCAGAATCCAGCTGAGCCGCCATCCGTCGCCGATCGAGCGGGCCAGGCCGATCGCCTCGGCGAAGTACGGGCCGGCCACCTCGGGGTCGTAGAGCGCGATGCCAGCGCATGCGATCAGGGCGCGGAGCAACAGGGCGGGGTCGTCGACTCCCCGCGCGATCGCCAGGGCTTGGAGGGCTTGGTCCATGCCGTCGGTGGCACCCATGAAGGCGTTGAGCGTGGCCTTGTCGGCGAGCACCGCCGCGCGCACCGCCGGCGCCACCTCGTCCGGGTGTGCATCTTGGTCGGTGAGGACGGCGTCGCACCAGGCCAGCCCTTCCAGGACGCGGCCCCGTCCGAGCCACAGGTGCTGCAGCGACGACGCCAGCTGCGACGCAAGTCCGATGTCGGAGTTTTCGCGGCTCCACACGAACGCGGCGCGCAGGTTGTCGAGCTCGGTGTCGGCCCGCTCGAGAAGCTGCTCGTGGCCGGTAGGTGCCGGGGTGTCGAGCCTCGCCGCCAGGGCCGTGTAGTAGTTGCGGTGACGGGCACGCACGGCGTCGGCCCGGCGGGACTCGCCGAGCTTTTCCAGAGCGTACTGGCGCACCGTCTCCAACGATCGGTATCGCGTTCGGCCACTTGGAGTTTCGGCCACCACCAGGGACTTGTCGACCAGCAACGTGAGCAGGTCGAGGACCTGGAAGCGTTCCAGATCGCCATCGCTGGCGACCGCCTCTGCGGCGTCGAGGTCGAACCCGCCCATGAACACCGCCAGCCGGGCGAACAAGATGCGCTCGGGCTCGGTCAGTAGTGCGTGCGACCAATCCACCGAGGCCCGCAACGTCTGCTGGCGCCGCACTGCGGTGCGTGCGCCGCCGGTCAGCAGCCGGAAACGGTCATGCAGGCTGTCGCGGATCCCGGTCAACGACAAAACGCGCACCCGCGCCGCCGCGAGCTCGATCGCCAGCGGCAGGCCGTCAAGGCGTCGGCAGATCTCCGCCGCGGTGGCGGCGTTGGCGTCGGTGAGGCTGAAATCGGGCCGGACCCGTCGCGCGCGGTCGGCGAACAACTCGATCGCCTCGTCGGCCAGCGAGAGCGACGGCACCCGCCAACTCACCTCGCCGGCCACCCCGATCGGCTCACGACTCGTCGCCACAACCGTCACCGCAGGGCAGCCGCCTTGAAGGCCAACAACCAGCGCAGCGCACGCGTCCAGCAGATGCTCACAGTTGTCCAGCACCAGCAGCATCCGACGGTCGCCGACGAACCGCAGCAGCACGTCCATAGTGGAACTGCCCTGCTGGTCGGGCAGGCCCAGCGCGCTGATCACCGCGACCGGCACCAGCTCGGGATCGGTGATCGGCGCCAGATCGACCAACCACACCCCGCCGCCGAATCCACCGGCCGTCTGGGCCGCCACCTGCACCGCCAGGCGCGTCTTGCCGACACCGCCCGCCCCGGTGAGCGTCACGAGCCGGTTGTCGGCCAGGATCTGCCGCAGATCGTCGATTTCGGCCTCGCGGCCAACGAAACTCGTGAACTGAACTGGAAGATGCTGGACCACAACGGTTTCAGGCGCGCGCAACCTCGGGAAGTCGTTGCGAAGGTCAGGATGGCACAGCTGCACCACCCGTTCCAGGCGCGGGAGATCCCGCAGCTGATGCGAACCAAGATCGGTCAGCCAGGCGTCGGCCGGCAGCCGGTCGACAACCAGATCTTCGGCTATGCCCGACAGCACGGTCTGCCCGCCGTGAGCCAGTTCGCGCAGCCGGGCGGTCCGGTTGATGGTCGTACCGATGTAGTTGCCCTCGTCACGCAGCTGCACCTCCCCGGTATGCACGCCGATGCGCAGCCGGATCGGGGCCAGCGGCGCCTGCTGCAGCTGAAGGGCGCACGCCACCGCGTCGCTGGCACGCGAGAACGCGACCACGAAGCTATCCCCCTCACCCTGTTCGACCGGCCGCACACCGTCATGGGCCGCGATGACCTCACACACCGTACGATCGAGCCGCGCGATGGCGGCAGCCATCTCCTCCGGCTGGGTCTGCCACAGCCCCGTCGAGCCCTCGACGTCGGCCAGCAGCAACGTCACCGTTCCGGTCGGAAGCTCGCTCACACCCAGGTCGCTCCAGTTCAACGGCGTGTCCACGCGTGGGGTTGTTCCGCTCATGCTAGCCAGCATGCGGCGACCAGGCGCCGCAAAACATCGGCGGAACCGCGTAGATTTGGCGACCCGCCGGGCGGGTCTACGACACCCCACCGCGCCGAAATACGCGTCCGGACCGACGATCTTGCGCCGGCGACGTCGGATAGTCGACTCGTTCCGACTCGAGGAGACCACCATGACAATCCACACCAAACCGGTAGTGGCTTTAGACCGGGAAGCGGCCTGGGCAGCGATCAGGGCGGCGGCTGGGCGATTCACCACGCTGCTGCAAGAGACGGATGACATCGAGCGCCCGGCGGCCGGCACCGACTGGACGGTCGCCGAGACCGCGGCCCACGTGGCCATCGTGTTCACCGGGTTCAGCGCAGCGATCGCCGGGGAGCCGCAAGCGCTGCAGTACCTCGATGCGGACTTTCCGACTCGGTTGGCGGCCACCAACGCCGCCACCATCGGCATGGTTGACCACGCCGACGTGGGAGGGCTCGCGGAGCTCATCACCGTTGGGGCACAACGGTTCCTGGAGCTCGCGGCGGCGGCCGATCCGCAGATGGAATGCGCGACGCCGTGGTACGGCCCAGGTCGGACCCGCACCGTGGACTGCCTGACCGCCCTGGCGCTGGGGGAATTGACCGTGCACGGGCACGACATCGCGACCGGGACAGGCCGGCCGTGGCCGATCCCCGCCGAGCACGCGAAGCTCATCCTGGGCACGGTGTGCCCGGAGATGTCGCCGCTGGTGGTGCGGCCCGACGCGGCCCGCGGCAGGCCGGTGACATACGAGGTCCGGCTCCGCGGCAATGGCCCGCGCTACGTCATCCGGGTCGCGGACGGCATGGCGGAGGTGGGGGCCGTCGGCGGGCCGGTGGATTGTGTGATCTCCGCGGACCCGGTGACGTACCTACTGGTCGTCTACGGGCGGATGTCGCTCGGCCGGGCGCTGCTGCGCGGCCGGATTTTCGCGAAGGGCCG
>JAOPWT010000435.1 GCA_025965555.1 Mycobacterium sp. | reverse complement strand
TCCCCAGCGCATCCACGTCGGAGCTTCAGCGCTTGCCCCAGTCCCACGGCGGGGCGGTCATCATCGTCTGGCCGGTGACCCGGGTCTCGCCCAACTCCTTGAAGAGTTCGATCTCGCTGGAGTCCTCGGTGTCGAGATGCTCACGCATGGCCCGCGAATGGGTGACGACCACGACTTGGGTGCCTGCTGCGGCCGCCCTGATCATCGACGCGAGCGGCGCTACCAGGTCGGGGTGCAGCGAGGTCTCCGGTTCGTTGAGCACCATCAGCGACGGAGGTCTTGGACTCAGCAGCGCCGCGCCCCAGAGGAGGAATCGCAATGTGCCGTCCGATAATTCGGCGGCGCGCAGCGGACGTAGCATGCCGCGTTGCTGCAACTGCAGCTCGAAGAGACCGTCGTGCACCGCCACCGACACCTCGGCGCCATCGAAGGCATCGGCGACGGCCCTTGGCAGGTCGTCGAACCCGGCCTCGATGATCGTCTGGACGGCAGCGGCCAGGTCGCCACCATCGTCGGACAGTACCGGTGTGCGCGTGCCGACGCGGGGCCGTCGAGCTGGTGCGTCGGCGTCGACCCGGAATCCGTCATAGAACCGCCAGTCGCGCAGCCGGTTCCGAACGGCGGCGAGCTCGGGCAGCGCGCCGGGGTGCGCGTACTCGGCGAGGACGCTGCGGTAGGCGGGCAGCGACTTGGTCAGCTGGTCGAATCCGCGGCCGGATTCCGCCGCGACCTCGGCGTATTCGCGGACCCGGCTGACCAACGTCGAACTCGGTCGTAACCGCGGACCCGCGAACACCGCTTCACGCTTGATCTCCGGATCGCGGGCGAAGAATGAGCGGTGTCCCGCGTACTGTGGCAGGCCGAGGTCGATGAGGTAACCGAAATCATCTGAGGCATAACCCAGTTCGAGGGAGACGGGGCGGGTGCGCGTGGTGCCCTGGGTCTGCCCGGTGCGACGCGCGCCGCCGAGGTGTTCGGGACCCGCCCACAACACCGACTCCAGCCCGCCCTCGCGCGCCAATGAGCCGATCACCTCGCCACGACCGCAGTCGGCGAGCAGTCTCAGCGCTCGATAGACCGACGACTTGCCCGTGCCGTTGGCGCCGGTGACGACGGCCAGACCCGTCAGCGGCACGACGACTTCTCGCATCGATCGGTAACCGCGGATCGCGACGGTGTGCAGCATGCCCTCGAGGCTATTGCCAAGCCCCGACGAGTGAGGCGATCACCCGATCGCGCACGAGTTGGGTGGCGCAGTCCCCTCGAATCTGCCCCTGGTCCAGTCCTGCGGTGCGCTGCCGAGGTCGAGGATGCCGTGGCCCTGGCCGGGCGCTACCTGGGCGTCGATGACTTCTCCGGCCGAACAGCCCCGCTGGATCGCCTCCGCCGTCCACTGGGGCAGGACCACCTTGTCGGCGTCGCCGTAGCCGACCATCATGGCCGCCGACGATCCACCGCGTGGCAGTGCCTCCGCGCCGAACCACTCCCGCAGTTGATCGGCGGCCCGTGGCGTCGTCGGGGTGAAGTCGGAAGCGGGTGCACCTTCGGCGATGATGCCCCGCACCGAGGAGTCATCGCCCTCGCAACCCAGGAACACGTTGATGCTGCGCACCACCACACCGTGCAGGTAGTCATCGAGGTTGAGAGCGGGGTGCCGCAATTGGAGGCCCTTGAGGACCATCGGCAGGATCACCTTCTGCGCGATGGTGAGCGTGCCGTTCTGCATGGCGTCCACCAGCGGTCGGAGATCGGTCACCGGGGCGATGCTGATGGTGCCCACCAACCGCAGCCCCTTGCCGTACTTCTCGGCTTCCTCGTTCGCGGCCCAAACCGCTTGACCACCTTGGGAAACGCCGTAACCGATCCACGAGTCGGACGCCTCCGGTACCGCCTCACGCGCCGCGCGCACGGCGTCGATGACGTTGTTCGCCGCGGTGGTCGGCTCCAGATACGGGTGGGGACCCGGTGTGCCCAGACCCTGAAAGTCCGACATCACGACGACGTAACCGAAGGTCAGGAACTGCGCGATGGTCCCCGCGTTGCCCATCAGACCGGGGTACGCCGACGGTGCGCATTCGGTGCCGAGACCTACGGTGGGGTGCCCGATCGACGCGATCGGCCAACCGCCGGCCGGGGGAATTCCCTTGGGAACGAACAGAACCCCGGAGACCGTGGTGGCCGAGCCATCGAGCCCCGAGGTGGAGCGGTAGCGAATCTTGACCGCGCGCTGCGCCAACTGCTGCAGCGCGGGAAGCGTCGCGAGCGACGTCGGCTCCAGGAGTAGTGCACCGGGAGCCAGCGACGTCGGGGTCGACGGCGGTGGCGCGACCCCGGAGCCGCAGGCCGGCACGACCGAGAGCAACACCGACAGCGTGATGCACGCCAGCAGTCGGCCCGGTTTCACGATCGTCGACCTCAGCACGTCATCGCTGGGCGTTTTCGAACGTGCCGACGGGGTCGTTGCACATGTGGCTCAGTGCCGCCTCGATCGTCGCCGCATCTATGACCCCGCCGCAGAAGGTTGCGGTGAACGTACGTCCGCCTGCGAGTTCGCTCACCAGCAGCGACGCGGTGTCGGGCGCGGCGGGCTCCAGGTACGCCGCCAACTGAGGAGGCCTGCCGGATGCCCAGACGGTGTGCTCGTACATTCCCAGGCGGCCCAGATCGCTCACCGCGATCCGGAGTCGGCCGGGTACGGTCGTCGATTCGGCGGCAGGGGGTGAGTCGCCGCGGCGGACTAGGGACTTCAGCTCGGCCATGCCGAGGATCGCGATCGGCCAGCCGGAGTCGATGACGTCTTGGACGGCTTCGCTGATCGCCGCGGGGGTCTGGGGCGGCGGCAACGTGATTGGAAGGGCCACGGCGAAGTTGCCTTGGTCGTCAACGTGTTTCCGGTCCAGATACCGACGACAGTTGACCAGCATCGTGACCTGATCGTCCACGGTGAGGCCCGATCTTTGCAGTGCAGCCATCCACAGCGCCACCGTCACCGAGGCCGTACTCGCCTGACCGGCTTGCGATTTCGCCCAGGCCCGCAGTTCGGCGACCGTGGCCGGAGCCATGTGCGCGCTGCGACATTGCATCGCCAGATCCGACTCGCGGACCTCGCGACGACCGGTCTCGCCGACGCCGTCCAGTTGCTTGTTGCGGCGTCGCAGCGCGACGAGGTCCTTCACAGCCGCTGGGCGACTCCGGTAGTGGCGCCACAGTGCCGACCAGGTGGCGTTGCGGGGTAGTCCGTTGGCCACGGCGCCTGCCCGCGACGCGTTTACCTCACCTGACAGTGCTGCCATCAACATCACACCGAGTTGGCCGTCGCCCATGCCATGGGAGTAGTCGACCACCAGGTACTCGCCGCAGATCAAGACGTCCAGCGGACCGCGCTGCCCGGGCCTGTCGTGGAGGTCGGTGAGAAGCCGCCCGAGGTCATCGGTGTTCAACGCTGATAGCTGCACGGTGATCAGCTCGGCGACGCCGGAGCGGTAGTGCCACGGGCGGCCGTCGGTCCGTGGCGTTAGTGCGATCCGCGCCCGCGGCGTGCTGTCCTGTGCAAGTACGAGATTGGCGCGGATGCGATCCGGGTCGAGGCCGACCACCGGACCGACCACGGCGATGGTCCGCTCCGATGCCAGCGCCTGGTCAAGGGCGGTCGGCCGGTATCGCAGCGCGGATTCAGACGGCGGCATCGACCACTTCTTGCATTCGGCGTCGGAAGTTCATCCGCGAGAAGCCTTCTGCCCATTGCCGGATGGCGACGGGATCGAATTGGGCGGGATCGAACGAGCGCATGGATGAGGCAAATCGATCGACGATCTGTTGGTCGCTGCCGGGTTCGACGTGTTCACCCGTCACTCCTGGCACGACCGAGTCGATGGCGCCCCCCTCGCCGAGTGCGATGACCGGTGTTCCGGTCGCCATCGACTCCACGGGCACGATGCCGAAGTCCTCGATGCCGGGCATGAGCAGGGCGCGGGTCCTGCGGTGCAGGTCCAGAAGCTTCTCGTGTGACACCCGACCCAGGAACGTCGTCTTCGGTCCTGCGGCGTCCTGACAGATCTTCATCGACCTGCCGTCGCCTGCGACGACGAGCGGCACCCCTGCAGCAGCTGCGGCCCTGATGGCCAAGTCGGGTCGCTTGTAGGGCACCAGCCGGCCGGCGAGCAGGAAGAAGTCCTCGCGCTCGATGGAGGGGTCGGGGGTGTAGCCCTCGGTGTCGACCGGTGGAGGAACGACGACGGAGTCGCGATGCCACCAGTCGGAGATGCGTCCTGCTACGGCAGTGGAATTCGCGACGATCGTGCGCAACCGGGGAGCGGCCTTGGTCTCGCCCCTCTTCGCGATCACCGACAATGCGGTCAGGATCGCCTCCCCGGCCTTGCCTCCACCCTCACCCGCACGCAGCGACGGATCCCACGCCCACCGGGCCGGGCTGTGCACGT
>JAOPWT010000427.1 GCA_025965555.1 Mycobacterium sp. | reverse complement strand
AGTTCCTTGGCGGGCGTGTCGGTCTCGACCACGCGCACGGTCCAGTCGGACTGAGTGCCGGTGACTTCCGCCCGCAGACACGGGTCGACCGCCTGCACGATGGCTTGCAGCGGCGTGTCCGCGACCGGCGACACCAACGAGATCCACGCACCGTCTTCGTAGGCAGGCGATCTGCGCACGTGCACGAATTCCTTGTCGACGTCGACCGAGACGTACGCCGCCGGGTTCAGCAGTGGGTGCAACTCGAGCACGCGCAAGGCGCCCTCGACCCCACCCGGTAGCGCCAGCGCGCCGTGGATGCGCTCGGCGGCGACGCCGGCGATGCCGATCAGCTGCTTGGTCCGGATCGATTCCTCCAGCGCCACATCACCCTTGGCGCGAGCGCGCACGGCCAGAGTGAACGAGTACACCAGCAGATGCATCTGCAGACACACCTCGTCGGCGATGCGGACCAGCGCCGAATGCGAGAACGCTCCGAAGTCCACGTCGGACAGCAACGCACCCGAATAGTCGGCCATCCCCTCGTCATTCGGGTCGATCGGGTCGAGTTCGCACGAGTTCGCCCGACTGGCGCCCACGATGTCCATCGCAGGGATGAAGGGCACGTCGGGGTAGGACTCGTCGATGATGACCGTCCACGCGCAGTGCGGACTCCGACCGGCAGGCACCCGCGGCGGCCGGTGGATCGGGCGGACCTGCGTCTTGCGATTGGTCGCCAGCGCCGTCGCGTCGAACGTCGGGTCCTCGATGTCGTGACACATGCCGTGGACGTAGTCCTCGCCCATCGGCTCGACGTCGAGCAGTGCGCCGCAGTGGTCGAGTTGGAACTCACCGTGCCACCGGTCGTGCACGGTGTAGCGGAAGTCCATGAACTGGGGCGGTGCCCCGATGTCCAGCTGCAGACCCTTGAAGATGGTGATGACGTCGACGCCTTCGTACTTCAACGCCTTCTGCATCCGCTTGGTGTAGAGCGGGCTGGAGGCAGCCCACTCCTCGATCGCGATCTGCAGCATCTCCTCGCGACCGAATTCGGAGATGCACCAAGCCATTCCGGATCGATCGATGAGCTGCCCGATCAGCAGCAATTCAGGTACCAGCGTCGCCAGCTCGTCGCGCGACAGGGCGGCGTACCTACTCTTCATCCAGAGACCTTCCCGAGTGCATGTTCAACGCGGCGTTGACGTTGGCTCGCCTGTCTTCCGCCGTGTCCCCGCTACTCCCCTTCTCCGCGGCCTTCTTGCGCTTCCCGACGACCTTGGTGACGACGCCGTCCAGCTTCGAACCGAGAGGGAAGCCCAGGTAGTGGGTCAGGAAGATCGCCATCTCCTTGAGCTCCTCGGGGCTGAGCTCGTCGTTGTGCAGTGCGGCGTTGGCCTGGATCTCGGCCAGGTCGGAGATGCCCAACGCGGTCACGACGGTGAGCGTCATGATCCGCTTGTCCCGCATGGAGAGTCCGGGTCGGCTCCAGATGGTGCCGAAGAGATGGTCCGCCGTCAGAGCGAAGTAATCGCCCGGCATGTCCGGCATCTCCCAGCCGTACACCTCATTCATCTTCTCGAGGCCCTTGCGGCGCAGTTCGTCCATGGAGTTACTCCTTCGAGGTGGTGTGCGGCACGCCGAGCCCGTCCGCCAGGTTCTTCAGCGCGAGTTCCGCGAGTGGCAGGTCGACGTCCACGGCCTGCCCCAGCCCCAGCGCGAGGCTCAGGTCCTTCTCCCCCAACCCGCGGGTATGGGTAAATGCGTCATACAACCAGTGATCGGGCGCCAGCGTCTCCATGTCCTCGCGGACCATGATCGCGCCAGGACCGCCGGTCAGCGCGTCGGTGTGCCGCACCACCCGGCCGAGTTGCGCCAGGTCGATCCCAGCGGCTTCGGCGAGCTTCATGGCCTCACACGCCGCGGCGTAGCCGGTGAACGTCAACATGTTACGGGCCAACTTCATTCGCGTACCCGCGCCTGGCTCGCCGGCGTGGATCACCATCGACGCAAACTGCTTGAACGCGGGCTTGATTCGCTCGTACACCTCACGGTCGGCGCCCACCATCACGGCGAGCTCGCCCTTATCGGCCGCTGCGCCGCCGCCGGACACCGGCGCGTCGACGACGTGAATGTCATTGGGCTGCAATTCATTCGCCAGTTCGATCGCCGTCTCCGGGCTGATCGTGGAGTGAATCGCGACGACCGTTCCCGGCTTGACGTGTGCCGCGAGCTCGCCGACCACCTCGCGCACCTGGGCGTCGTTGAGTACGGTCACGCAGATGATGTCGGCGGTGGCGACGTCTGCCACACTGTCGGCCAGCGTCGCACCCAACTCGGCCAGTGGCGTCATGGCGTCGGCCCTGACGTCGAAGACGGTGACGCCGCCCGGCCACTCGACGAGTCGCTTGGCCATGGGCGCACCCATGTTGCCGAGCCCGATGTACCCCAGCTTCACGTCGCTCATCAGCACCCTCTGTTGTTCGCGCAAGCGCTCATCACCACCCTCTGTTCTTCGCGCAAGCGCTCATCACCGAATGATCTGTCCGCCATCGACATTGAAGATCTGGCCGGTGATCCACTTGGCCTGATCCGAGAGCAGGAACAGACACATGCCGACCAGATCCTCGGGCTGTCCCATGCGCGACAGCGGGATTCCCTTCACGATGTCGGCGACCATCTCCTGCGGGGTGGTGGTCCGGTTGGCCTCGGTGTCGATCGGTCCCGGCGCGATGGCGTTGATGCGGATGTTCTGGCCGCCCAATTCGGTGGCCAGCTGCTGCGTCAGGCCGTTGACGCCGACCTTGGCCAGGCCGTAGAAGTTCGAATACATCCAGGCCGCGGTGGATGACTGGTTGACGATCGCTCCCCCGCCCCGCTTGGCCATCTTGCGGTACACCGCGCGGGTGCATACCAGCGCACCGTCCATGTTCACGCTCAGGACCTTCTTGTCGTAATCCCACTCGACGGTGATCAGGAAGTCGAGTTTCAGCCCACCGAAGATTGCGGCGTTGTTGACCAGGTAGTCGATGCCGCCGAACTCGGCCAATGTCTGTGCGGCCATCTCCGTGGCGGATTCCGGATCGCTGACGTCGACGCAAACCGCGAGCGCCGTGCCGCCCTCGCCCTTGATTCCGTCGGCGACCTTCTGAGCACCCTCG
>JAOPWT010000423.1 GCA_025965555.1 Mycobacterium sp. | reverse complement strand
CATTCTAAAAGTATGTAAAGTACGGGTTGTGGCGACTTCCGGTCTGTTCTTGGTGCACGAGTCGCCAGGCGTCCGTGGACGCCTACCGCGCGCGACGGACGCCGGCGAGGGTCATGAGCAGGACTTTGCGGTGGTCATGACCGGCAAACTCAGTGAACAGTCCATGCGGGCTACAGCAACGTCAATTCGCAAGCCCGCTACGACACTCACAACCGAATGTGCAAACACCAAAAATGTGTCTCCACGTGCGAGACTATGGCGAATGCAGCATGCGCAGGGTTGCTCCGAAGAATCTTCTCGCCGAACCGTGGCAATCCATCAGTCAGCCAACAAGCTATCGGGGGGTAGTTAACGCCTATGTGGGATATAGAAGTCGACGTCGCGGTCATCGGCGCAGGTATCGGTGGCCTCGCCAACGCCATCGCGACGGTGGATGCAGGTGGCGAGGTGCTGGTGGCCGACGATGCGCCCGCGTTCCACCGAGACTCGGCACCCGTCTCACTCCGTGAGCGTGTCGCAGCCAAGAGCAGTTGGCTGCTCCGCGACACGCTGGACGTCGACACCAACGAGTACCTTGCTGCGGTCTCCGAGGGAGTTCTGGAGTCGGCGAATGTCGTCGGGGATGCTTCGGTGCCCCGCCGCAACGCTCGCAATCTGTCGGCGGACGAGGCCTTCAGGGACCCGGTCGAAACGTTCGTGGGATCGCGGTTGACCGCGTGGGCCGCGCAGTGCATCGCCTCGCCGTACGGATTGCTCTACACCAGCATGCGGGATTGGCGCACCACGACGATGCGGTCCAATGGCGACTCCATCGAGGTGATGTCGGTCGGCGCGATGGAGTGGGCAGAGGGTTTCGGTGAAGGTGCACTGCGCCAATGGATGACGGAACAGGCGCGCGAACGCGACATCGAGGTTCAGGCCGCCAGCACGCTGCAGCGGATCGTGTTCGAGGAAGGCGTGATCGTCGGTGTCGTGCTGACGACCCCGGACGGTCCCTACGCCGTGCGGACTCGGGCCGGCGTCACTATCGCGCCCCCCGATCAGGATCCGGGCCCCGCCGAACACGCCGAACTCGCCGGCGGTGATCGGTTACAGGTCTGCCTCGTCGGTCGGACTGCGAGCCGCTTCGTGCGGGTCGAGTTGTTGACCACCGAACCTGCGGCCCCTTCGCGCCCGATCTGCACCGGGTCACGCCGTCAGCTGCGCGAGGGGCTGCACGACGCGCGGCAGCCGTACCTAGACGGATGGCGATGTGGAAAAGTGCGTGGGTACCCGGCCCTCGGCCAGTAGCGAGGCCATGTCCTCGCCGCTTAGCGGACGCGAAAACAGGAATCCCTGCGCGCGGTGACAACCGTGGCGCAGCAGCGTCATCGCAGCAATCTCGGTTTCGACGCCTTCGGCGACCAGTTCCAGCTCGAATGCCTCGGCGAGAGCAATGACCGCACGCACGATCGCGAGGTCGTCGGGATTGGAGCCGAGTTCGGCGACGAAGCTCCGATCGACCTTCAGTACGTCGACCGGTAGTGACTTCAAGTGAGACAGCACGCTGAAGCCCGTCCCGAAGTCGTCGATGGCGACCTGAACGCCGACGTCCCGTAACCCCGCCAATGTCACGCTGGTGGCCTCCATGTCCTGAACGACGACGCTCTCGGTGATCTCCAGGCACACCGAGCCACGACCGAGGACGAATTCGCGCATGATGGCCGCGACGGACTCCACGAATCCGTCGGTGACCAGTTGGACCGGCGACACGTTGACCTTGAGCACGATCCCGTCGGCGACGCCGAGGGCACGCCATCTCGAGAACTCCTTGCATGCCGTGCGCAGCACCCAGTGACCGAGGTCGGCGGCCAGGTTGATGGATTCAGCGACCGCGATGAACGTTGCGGGTGACAGCAGACCGCGGGTCGGGTGGTTCCACCGCAGCAGTGCCTCGGTCGCCAGTACCTCGCCGGTACGCATGTCCACCTCAGGGAGGTACTGCAGGAACAAGGCACCGTTCTCGATGACGTCCTGAAGGTGCAATTCGATGTCGTTGCGGTAGTCGTTGCGCAACGACATCTCATCGGAGAACACCGCCACCTGGTTACCCCCCGCCCCCTTCGCCGTGAGCACCGCCTGATCGGCCCGACGAAGCAGATCAGAGGTGTTGTCGCGGCCAGGGGTGCCTAGAGCGACTCCGATGCTGACGGTTCTGGTCAGCATCTCACCGTCGATGGGAACGCGTTCGCGCAGCAGCGCCAGCAATCGGTTGGCAAGCTGTTCAGCCTCAGCCGTCGACATCGATGATGGCGGTATCACGACGAACTCATCGCCACCCAGTCGCGCGATCAGGCTCGCATCCACGGTGCCCTGCTCCAGTCGCTCGGCAATCACCCGGATGAACCAGTCACCGGCACTATGACCGAGGTAGTCGTTGATTGTCTTGAGCCGGTCGACGTCGAGGTATATCGCCGACACCGGCCCGGAGCACCCGGCCGAGAGTCGGGCATCGAGGTGCTGGATGAGCGCCCGCCGGTTCTGCAGCCCCGTCAGATCGTCGTGCTCGGCGAGGTATCGCAATCGCTCCTCTGCCTGTATCCGAGCCTGTACTTGCGCGAACAACGATGCGATGGCTTCGAGTGCTTTGAGCTCCTCGGGCTTCCACTCCCTGTCGCCGATCTTCAGGAAGCCCAGCATGCCCGTCGTGACGTCCGCCGACAGCAAGGGTGCCACCACAATGGAGGTCTGGGAAATCCTGCGCTCCTCCTCGATCCGCTCCCGGTAATTCTCGTCGTCGGGACGAAATACCATCGGCGTCTTCGCGTGCTCTGAAGAGGCGAAGACGGGATCGGCACCCCTGTAGAAGACGACCTGCAGCGGATCGGGATCGGGAACGTCGCGTCTCGGCGGCCATTCGGCGACCAGGATCGATGCGCGAATGGCAGGGTCGTTGTAGCGCAGGAAGCTGGCGTCAACGTCGAAGTATTCGACCATTACGGCGAGCACACGCTGAGACACCGTGGCAGAGGTCCTCGCGTTCGTAGCCATGAGCTCGCCGGCAACGGTGGTCATCAGCCGGTCCAGGCTCACGGGCGGGGTTTCTGCCTGCACTGAATCAGGGTAACGGCGGCACGTCGATATTGACCGCCCGTCGGCGGCTCCCGGTCATGGCAGGTGGCGCAATCGACAGGGGCGGTATCAGGACGAGCGATTGATCTACGTCGCCCCGATGACGGCCGCGGCGCATGGGAACGGCTGTACCGGAGCCCGAGCTCCTCGGGACAATCCAGAACGCCTCGACTGGCGATCCGCCGCGCGCGCAGTCCGCGAGTACTTGCACACGGCCACAGATCACGATCTGCGAGCTGCGACGGTCGTCTTGTTGACGCCGTCGAGGCCCACCTTGTAACACTCACCGGCCGGTAACGTCTGTGTCCATGAGCGAAGTGATGGATTGGGACGCCGCCTACCGCAACGACATATTCGCCGGGCCGCCGCCATGGAACATCGGTGAGGCGCAGCCCGAGATCGCCGCTGTCATCGACTCGGGCCGTGTGCACGGCCCCGTGCTGGATGTCGGATGCGGGATTGGCGACGTAACCTTCTTGCTCGCCGCTCGGGGATACGACGCAGTTGGGATCGACATATCTCCTGTCGCCATCGCCGCCGCCACCCGGGAAGCGCAGGAACGCGGTTTGACGCAGGCTCGATTCATCGAGGGCGATGTCCGCGAGTTGCGGTTCGACGAACAGTTCCACACGGTGGTCGACTGCACACTGTTTCACTCGCTACCGGTGCAGGCGCGTGATGACTACCTACGCGGGGTGCGCGACGCCGTCGCGGTTGGCGCCGCGCTCTACATGTTGGTGTTCACCACAGATGCCCTACCGCCAGATTCTCCTTTTCCGGTGCCCAATCTCGTGACCGAGAGTGAGGTGCGTGACGCCGTGGCGAAGTATTGGAAAATCGAAGACGTCCGGCCGGCGTTCGTCTACGTTCAACTCCCCGATGTGCCCAACCTCCCCGAGCATGACTTCGAAGTTGACGAGCGTGGCAGGGTGAAGTTGCCTGCACTTCTGCTGACCGGCCGGAAGTCCTAACGCGCGCAGTACCTTTCGCGCCATCAACTGCCGCGGCCCAGCGTGGCGCTGATGTGACCTATCGGCACCACGGTGATGCGCGCCGGTATGTTCTGACCAGTGTGGCCAGCTACGAGTGTGTGTCGCGTGTCCTGTTGGGCCGCGGTTCTGGTGGGAACACCGGCAGATACGGGTTGGTGAGGAGTTCTTGCATCGCCATGTCGTCGATCGGACGTGATAGCAAGAATCCTTGAGCGCGGAAGCATCCCAGGCTGAGCAGTGTTTGGGCGGCGATCTCGCTTTCCACGCCTTCAGCAACTACTTCAAGCTGGAAAGCGTCCCCCAGGGCAGCTATTGCGCGCACGATGGAGAGATCGCCCTCGTTGTGCCCCAAGTCGCGGACAAAAGCTTGATCGATCTTCAGGGTATCCACTGCCAGCGACTTAAGGCGCTTCAGGGAGCTGAAGCCGGTCCCGAAATCGTCAATGGCCACCTTCACCCCGAGGTCCTTTACCGCGGCAATGGTGGCGCGGGCGGTCTCGATGTCCTTGACTACGAGGCTCTCGGTGATTTCCAGACATAGCGAGGCGGCGTCGATGCCGAACTCGGCAAGGGTTTCCGCCACGCTGTCTGCAAACCCCAGTCCGACGAGCTGAACCGGGGAGACGTTGACCCGCAGTCCGAGGTCTGGTGCCAAGCCAAGTGATCTCCATCGGCGTAGGTGAGCGCACGATGTCCTCAAGACCACGCGGCCGAGTTCAGTTGCCAGGTTAGAGGATTCGGCAACCGGTATGAACATGTCCGGGAACAGCAACCCCCGGGTTGGGTGGTTCCATCGGACTAGCGCTTCGACGGCGACTACTTCCCCGCTGCGCAGATCTACCTCGGGCAGATAGTAGACGACCAGGGCGCCCTGTTCGATACCGCCACGCAGGTGAACTTCGATGTCGTTGCGTAAGTCGGTTTTCAGGGCGAGGTCAGGGGTGAAAACCTGGACGTTGTTACCCCCGGCGCCTTTGGCCGATAGCATCGCCTGGTCCACGTAGCGCATCAGGTCTGAGGTGGTGTCCTGGCCTGGAACGCCGACCGCAACGCCGATGCTAGCCGTGCGCTTAATGGTCTGGCCGGCGATGGTGAAATGCTCGCTCAGAATTGTCTGGACTTTGTTGGCGAGGGCGCGGGCTTCGTCGAGAGACGTCGGCTTGGAGGGGATTACGACGAATTCATCGCCGCCGAGGCGGGCGACGACTGCGCCGTCTCCGGCGCATTCGCGAAGGCGGTTCGCGAAGTGTGTAAGGAATTGGTCACCGGCATTGTGACCAAAGTAGTCATTGACCGCCTTGAGTCGGTCGAGGTCGAGGAACAGCGCGGCGACAGGGCCGCGGCTTCGGGCCGTCAGCCGAAGATCAAGGTGATGCATCAGGGAACGACGGTTGGACAGGCCGGTCAGGTCGTCGTGCTCGGCGAGGTAGCGGAGTTTGTCCTCGACCGCGATGCGTGCCTGCAATTGAGCGAACAGGGTGGCAATCGTCTTCAATGCGTCTATCTCAGCAGGCACCCACTCGCGGTCACCATATTTAATGAATCCCAATGTGCCGGTCGTGATGTCGTCGGATAGCAGCGGCACCACCGCCAAGGAGATCTGCGGGACGGTCGTGCCCTCTTCGATGCGACGCTGATAGTCATCAGTGGCCTGCTCGGGCCTGACCACGGTGGGCTCTTTGAGATGTTCGGTCGCCGCGAACTCCGGGTCCGCCTCGGCGAAATACACGACGCCGATTGGGTCCGGATCAGGGATGTGTTCGCGTATAGGCCACTGGGCGATCAGGTTGGTGGTGTGCAGCGTGTGGTCGTTGTGGCGCAGGAACGCCACGTCGAGGCCCAGGAAATCTGCCAGGTCCGCCAAGACAGCGTCGCTGATGCTGGCGGCCCGATCGGTGTCTGCAGCCATCAACTGGCGAGCAACGCTGGCGACTACCTCGCTGAGGCTGCGTGACATGGCTACACGCTAGCTAGTGAGAGCGAGATGACAACCTGATCCGATCGGGATTGCGGCGACTTGGCACCGATGGCGGATCAGCCGCGGTGAATCGCATCACTAGGACGAGCTCGTCGGCGGCTCCAACACCGGCAAGGGCGCGAAAATCCGACTGCAGATGCGCCAGTTCGGCGCCGAACTGTTCGGAGAGTTCGCCCAACTCCTCCGGGGTGCGGGCATACAGGAACACCGGCGACATTGGTTGCACGGCCAGGCCGTGTTGTTCGGCACAGATCCATACCGCTTCGGCCGCCGAACCGCCGCGGGCAAAGTCGGTCAGGCGCGCTCCGGTCACCGTGACCACCCCCAACCCGGACGCGTTCGCCACCCGGTCGCGGGTGAAGTCCCCCAGCGCGGTTCCGGCGTTCCACTGGGCGAGGTGGGCCATCACGTCGGCGCGTCGCAGAATGCCCAAGACCGCCTCGTCGCTGGCGTCCAGTTCCAGGCTGCCTATGTCGATGCCGGTGTTGGGATCGGGATCGCCGGGCCATCGAAGCTCGTGGATCATGTCGGCATGCAGCCTGGCGGTGAGGTAGCGGGTCCGATCAGCGGCTGACAACTGCTGTGCAGCTGTCTCGAGTTGCGTCCGATCGGTCAGCACACGCAGCTGTGCGCCTTCTTGCCGGGCGGCGGCGCGCAGCGCGCCGATGGTGTCTGCCGTCAACATCAGAGGTCTGCCGACGCGTCGGTTGGTCACCCGCTGCAGCATCGGTTCATACAGCGCGCCGAGCGCCGGATCGCTGGAGGCACCGAAGCGGACGGTGGCGGTGAGTGGCGCACTGTCGCCCTCGTCGTTCACGGTTACCGGCCCCAGGTTTGCGTGTGCAGCCGCGGCGACGCGGGCGTTGAACAGGGCCGCGCCGACAGACACGGCACTACCGCGGAACCCCACATCCAATGCTGATGTGTGTTCCGGCGCCAACCTGATGGTCAGGCTGTTCTCAGTGGTCTCGATCGTCCACGGCTGCACGTTGCCCCCTGAGGGGGCCCGGTTGGCTGCTGCGGCGACGATGCCAGCGACGCCGGGGGGCAGTGGCAATATCTGCGGTGCCGACGATGCAAGGGGCTTTTGGGCTGCCATCTCCGGTTCGCGCAGTTGGTCAAGGGCCCACCCGACGTCTATGCGCGTACGCCCCGAGTTGAGCCGCTCGCCCAAACCGATTCGGCGGATGGCTTCGGCTAGCGCGGTCGCCCCGAGATTGACGTCGGCGGCCAGCTGGGGCCATGTCGACAGCGACCGATCCACTTCCACGAGGGAGGCCGCCGTCCGCGGCGAGAGCCGTTCGGCGTCGAGGTGGCGCAGGATGTGAGGGATCTTCTCCCGGCTGCTCATCCCCGGAAACAATGCCGCATCAACCTCACCGAGCAGCCCATGGAGGATGGAGCGGTTTGGTTCCAGGTCAAACCTTTCGACGTCCACCAGGCCACGGTCACTGGTGGACATCAGCACGGGGATGCGGCGGGAGCGTGCCATCTCGCGTAAGACGGCCTTCATGTCCAGCGCGTCGCACTCCTCGATGACGACGTCGAGCCCGTCGACGAACGTGTCAGCGTTGTTGAAGGTCAAGCCCTCATCGAGCACGTGGACGGACAAGTAGGGATCCACTTCGGCGATGCGTCGAGCAGCTACCGTGGCCTTATTCAGGCCGAGGTCGAGCACGGTCGCCGGCACCCGGTTGAGGTTGGACAGTTCCAGAACGTCGAAATCGGCCAACCGCAACTCGCCGCACAATCCCTGGACCGCCAGTATGTGGGCGATGACGTGGCCGACGCTCAAGCCGGCCACGCCGACCTTCAACGTACCCAGCCGGTCCTGTTCATCGGCTGTGATCATGTTGCGGTTGCGATCGAGGCGCAACGCTCTGTATCCCTGCGGCCCCAGTACGGCCACGACACTGCGACGCCACGGGTAGTAGACCCACCGCTCCGGCTCATTCAGCACCGCCTCATCGGGCAGCGGGCGTAGCTCCGCCAGCTGTTTACGGGCTTGGCGATGGCGGTCCAACACCGTGATGCTCGGATCGGCGCGCAAGCCGTCGAGCACCTCGAGGTCATCGCCCTCGCGAGGATCCAGTATCACCGCCGCGTAAGCGTCGGCATGGACACCCATCTGAGGTGAATCGCTCATCGTGCCGTCCTAAATGCGCTCATCGTCGACGCCGAGCCGACAGCCGCCGGGCGATCGGCGGTCAATGGTGATCCCGCCGACGGATGCGGGCAGGTATTGGCCCCCCGGCCACCATCGTGAAGGGCACGGCCAGCGGAAAATCGTCGTTCAGCGAGCAAATTTCGGCCCGCCTGATGAACGTGGCCAGTCCGAGAGTGGCTTCCAGCATCGCGAAGTGGTCACCGATGCAAGACCGCGGTCCGGCGCCGAACGGGATGTACTGCCAGCGGCTGCGGTCGCGGCTCTCCTCTCGCCCGAACCGATCAGGATCAAACGCCAGCGGGTCGTTCCAGAGTGTGGGATCGCGCTGCACGGCCAACCGCCCGAAGACCAACATCGTTCCTGCCGGAACCCGGTAGCCGCCCACGACCACGTCGCGGGTGGCCATCCGCGTACCGGTCGGCCCTGGCGGGCATAATCGCAGCGACTCCTTGAGCACCTGCACGGTATAGCTCAAGTGAGCCACGTCGTCGGGCTCCAGTACCCGCTCAGGCAGCGCCGCCACTTCCCGCGCCACGCGTGCCTGGATGTCGGGATGACGGCCCAGCGCCCACAACGCGTATGTCAGCGTGGTCGCGGTGGTGTCATATCCGGCAAACAGGAAGACGATCAATTCGTCGGCGATCTCATCATCGGACAAGCCGCTTCCGGTCTGCGGGTCCCTAGCAGCCAACAATGCACGAACGAGCGGTGCATCGGCTTCGGGATCGGCGCGGCACCTGCGAAGAATGTCATGGGCCAGCCGGTGCAGAGTGGTATTCGCCGCCCGAGCGCGACGCCCTGCTGGGGTCGGGACCCAACGCGGAGCCCGCACCGGGCGCAACGACCGGTCCGCGACATACGTCAGCGCTTCGCGAAGCGGCTCGGCGATGTCCGCAACATGGTCGGTGAGATCCAAACCCAGCACGGAGCGACCCAGGGCACTGAGTGTCAACCTGCGACAGTCATCATCAAGATTGACCGTGGCGCCGTCGGCCCATCCCGCCGCGACCCACTCAGCGGCTTGCGCCATGTGGCCACCAAACGCGCGGACCTGCTGACGGGTGAAGACGGGTTGCAACGTGCGTCGCCGCGGCAGCCACTCCACATAAGGCAGGTTGAAGAGATTCGCACCCATGACGCGTCGCAGTTCAGTTAGCACCAGCGACGTCTTGTCGACGGAGTCGTCCTTGACCGCCAAGATGTCGCGGATGCCCTCGGGTGACGTGGCGAGGACGATCGGCGGCAATAGCCACGACGGGCCTAGACGGAAGCGAGTGATCGGACCGCCAGCGTCACGCAGTTCGTCCATGCCAGTGTGAAACGAGCGCACCGCCTTCGCACGTCGTCGATAGCGCAGTGGGTTTTTCGGCGGCAGGGGAAGTGCTGAGATTTCGGTGTCTGAGGATGCGGTCGTTGCATCATAGTTGTCGTCGAGATCTCGGTCCTGCGCACTACCCGAACGAATTCCCACCGCCCTACCCTAAACGCCTGCAGTCGTTTAGGTATCGGTCAACGGTCCGGTCGGCGACCCCTGCGATGCCCGCCCTCCTCAATGGGCGATCTGATGAGCAACCCGGAACCGGCGTCTTCAAACCGTTGGAGTTCCCAGGCCTTGCTGGTGAAGTCAACGGCGTTGATCTGGCGTCACCGGGCGACCATGCGGCTCGTCTGCTGAGCCTCGGCTTGAATTGCGGCGATGCGCATCTCGTCCAGGATCTTCGGGAGTTGTTCAGGTGCCGCATGATTCGCGAAGGTGCGCCGGTCCCACCACATCATCTTCGTACGATATCTCTCGTCCGGGTATGGTGTCGCGGGAATGGGCGCCACCACGGCGCCCGACGTGAGCCACCGCTCCAGCACGTGTGGAGCGCAGGTCGCCACCCCGAATTGGACGTCCAGGAGTGCCATCGCGTGAAAAATCGTGCGTGCCAAGGCATGCGACACGCGACGGGCACTGTCCCTGTCGTCCGTGGTCCACGCCGTCTTCATTTCGAGGACGCCGAAGGGCACGCGATCGTTGATCATCTTGCGAACCGCGGGAAGTCCCGGTTGTCCGGACCATTCGACCGTCGCGTGGGAGTCGTCTGCCGAGAGGAGCGGACCCTTGGCGCGAAGGCCGCCGATGACCCGTCCCGACGCGTCGAGAGTGGTCCAAAACATCGCGGTGTCCGTCCCGTCCGCGATGGCCGCGACGTCGATCGCCCGTTCGACGCCGTGGCGGCGATAGCTTTGCTCGGCGCCGTTGAGGTATTCCTCCCAAAGCGTGCGATCCAGGTCGGGTCGTGACAGCACCATCGTGCACTCGGCGTCCGCGTCCCACCAGCTGATGTTCTCGGTGGGCGCGCGGTCGGCCCAGAATCCGAATTCAAGCGGTTGAGGGTGCATTCTTGCCTCATTCGTAGGGCAGCCGGCGAGGGTCGAGTCGTCGCAGGCCGCGGTTATTCCCAATGGGGGGTTATGGGAATCGCAAATAAGTATCAGTCCCACGATGGCCCTCATCCCAGCTAGGCTTCTGACGTTTCCTGAAGTACGTTGACCCGCTCTCGACCTGGCAAAACAACAGGCTAACCGCGCCTGAATTGCAGCAATGTCGACAATTGACGTCTGCGCAGCTTGTCGCTATCCAATGCCGCCGCTGGCGAATAGCTGACGCGTTTTGGGCAAATAGTTGCGTATCTTTGCCATTGTGTTTCGGGTAAACAAGAACTGAGAAGATTCCGGGGCTGGTTTTCGTGGTCAGGGCCCCCTCGAGAGGAGAGAGCGTGAAGATCTTCAACAATCTGAACGAGTTTGCGGCCGCCCTGGGCAGCCAACTTGGACCCACCGGGTGGATGCAGATCAGCCAAGACCGCGTAAACCTGTTCGCCGACGCCACCGACGACCACCAGTGGATTCACGTCGACCCGGAGCGTGCCGCTGGCGGGCCGTTCGGCGCGACGATTGCCCACGGCTTGCTCACGCTGTCGTTGCTGCCGCACTTCTCCCATCAGCTGTACCGGGTCGACAACGTCGCGCTCGCGGTCAACTACGGCTACAACAAGGTGCGCTTCGTCACCCCGGTGAAGGTGGGTGCGAAGATCCGCGCGCGTGGCGAGATCACGTCCGTCAACCAACTCGAGGGGGCAGTGCAGGCGACCACGACGATCACGGTCGAGATCGAGGACTCCGCCAAGCCTGCCGCGGTGGCCGAGTCGATCGTCCGCTACATCGCATAGCTTCCGAGGCCGGCCGTCGCTACGACTTCCGCTGTGCTGCCTTGACGAGTCCGCCGCCGATGATGAGGCGCTGGATCTCACTGGTGCCCTCGTAGAGGCGTAGCAGTCGCACGTCCCGATAGATCCGTTCGACCGGCACGTCGCGCATGTAGCCCGCGCCGCCGTGTACCTGAACCGCGAGATCGGCGACCTTGCCGACCATCTCGGTGCAGAACAGCTTCGCGGTCGACGGTGCGATCCTGCGATCCTCGTCGGTGACCCACATCCTGGCGGCGTCGCGTACCAGTGCGCGACCGGCCATGACTCCGGTCTGCATGTCGGCGATCATCGCCTGCACCAGTTGAAAGTTGCCGATCGGCGTGCCGCCCTGGGTGGCCGTGGCGGCGTAGGTCACCGACTCGTCGAGAGCCCGCTGGGCGGCGCCGACCGAGAGTGCGGCGATGTGGATGCGACCCCTCGCCAACGACGTCATGGCGGCGCGATAACCGACGTCGACGGAACCTCCGATGAGCGCGTCGTCGCCGACGCGCACCTCGTCGAGGTTGACGTCGGAGGTCCAGGCGCCCTCCTGGCCCATCTTGGCGTCCTTGGCGCCGACCTCCACGCCGTCGGCGTCGGCGGGCACCAGGAACACGGCGATGCCGGGGCCGTCGGCGTCGGCCGGGCGGGTGCGGGCGAAGACGATGAACAGGTTGGCCGTCGGTGCGTTGGTGATGTACTGCTTGCGTCCGGTGATGACCCACTGGTCGCCGTCACGAATGGCCTTGGTACGCAAGCCCGCTGGATTCGATCCTGCGCCGGGCTCGGTCAGTGCGAACGACGCGACGACGTCACCCGACGCTATCGCCTCCAGCCAGCGCGCCTTCTGCTCGTCGGTGCCGAAGCCGACCAGTACCTGGCCGGCGATGCCGTTGTTGGTGCCGAACATCGATCGCAGAGCCAAGGTCGTGTACCCGAACTCCATGGCAAGTTCGACGTCCTGGGCCAGGTTCAGGCCGAGGCCGCCCCACTCTTGCGGAATCGCGTAACCGAAGAGTCCCATCGCCTTCGTCCGGTCGCGGATGTCGTCAGGCACCCGGTTGTCGTTCATGATCTCTAACTCGCGCGGCATCACGACCGATCGCACGAATTCCCGCGTCGCGTCGAGGATGTCCTGGAAGTCCTCATCACTGACCTGCGCGTCGATCACGGGATCTGGCATTCGTCGGTTTCTCCTGACGGGGGAGTGGATGCTTTGATACAAGAAATATCATATTTTATGTTGGATACTGACGGCCTTCGCAGGGCCAGGGAAGGACGGCAGCACATGCCATTGCTCAGTGGGAGGACCGCCGTGGTCACCGGCGGCGCGCAGGGGATCGGCTTCGCGATTGCCGAACGCTACGTTGCCGAGGGAGCGCGGGTGGTGCTGGGCGATCTGGACCTGGCCGCCACGGAGGCGGCGGTCGAGAAGCTGGGGGGACGTGAGATCGCCGCGGCGGTGCGCTGCGACGTGACCAGTGCCGCCGATGTCGAGGCCCTCATCACCGCGGCCGTCGATACGTTCGGCGGGCTCGACGTCATGGTCAACAACGCGGGCATCACGCGCGACGCCACCATGCGCAAGATGACCGAGGAGCAGTTCGATCAGGTGATCTCGGTACACCTCAAGGGCACCTGGAACGGCACCCGCAAGGCTGCGGACGTGATGCGCGAGAACAAGAGTGGTGCGATCGTGAACATCTCGTCAATCTCGGGCAAGGTGGGACTGATCGGCCAGACCAACTACTCCGCAGCCAAGGCGGGCATCGTCGGACTGACCAAGGCCGCCGCCAAGGAGGTCGCACACCTCGGCGTGCGGATCAACGCCATTCAGCCGGGCCTCATCCGCTCGGCGATGACCGAAGCCATGCCGCAACGGATCTGGGACGCCAAGCTGGCGGAGATTCCCATGGCCCGCGCCGGCGAGCCCGACGAGGTGGCCAAGGTCGCACTCTTCCTCGCCTCGGACCTGTCGTCGTACATGACGGGAACAGTGCTCGAAGTGACTGGCGGACGGCACATCTGATGGCCGACGCGGTGATCTGCGAACCCGTACGTACCCCGATCGGACGCTACGGTGGCATGTTCAAGGGCCTGACCGCCGTCGAGCTCGGCGTTGCGGCACTCAAGGGACTACTGGAGCGCACGGGTATCGCGCCCGACGCCGTGTCGGACGTCATCCTCGGGCACTGCTATCCGAGCATGGAAGCGCCGGCCATCGGTCGTGTCGTCGCGCTCGACGCGGGCCTTCCCGTGACCGTGCCCGGCATGCAACTCGACCGGCGGTGTGGATCTGGCCTGCAGGCCGTCATTCAGGCCTGCATGCAGGTGAGCACCGGGCAGGACGAGCTGGTGGTCGCGGGCGGCGCGGAATCCATGAGCAACGCGGTGTTCCACTCCACCGACATGCGCTGGGGCGGATCCCGTGGCGGCGTGAAGGTGCATGACGCGCTGAACCGAGGCCGGACCACCGCCGGTGGGCGGGACTACCCGGTGCCCGGCGGAATGATCGAAACCGCCGAGAACCTGCGTCGGCAGTACGGAATTCCGCGCGCCGAGCAGGACGAGTTGGCCGTCACCTCGCACCGCCGAGCCGTGACCGCGCAGAAGGACGGCCTGCTGGCCGATCAGATCATCCCGGTCACCGTGGCCACTCGCACCGGCGACGATCTGGTTGACACCGACGAGCATCCCCGTGCCGATACGTCAATGGAGTCACTGAGCAAGCTCAAACCCATTCTCGGCAAGCAGGATCCGGACGCCACCGTGACGGCGGGCAATGCCAGCGGGCAGAACGACGCGGCGTCGATGTGCGTCGTCGCCACCGCCGAGAAGGCCGCGGAGTTGGGGCTGACGCCCCTGGTGCGGCTGGTGTCATGGGGTGTCGCGGGAGTACCGCCGAACATCATGGGCATCGGACCGGTGCCCGCGACGGAGCTGGCGCTGCGCAAGGCCGGGCTCACGCTTGCCGACATCGACCTCATCGAACTCAACGAGGCGTTCGCCGCGCAGGCACTCGCGGTGATGCGCGAGTGGAAGTTCACCGCAACGGATCTCGACCGCACCAACGTCGCGGGCTCTGGCATCTCACTCGGTCACCCGGTGAGTGCCACCGGCGGCCGGATGCTGGCGACACTGGCACGCGAATTGCACCGCCGCGATGTCCGATACGGGCTGCAGACCATGTGCATCGGCGGCGGCCAGGGCCTTGCCGCCGTCTTCGAAAAGGTGGACGCGTGACCAAACTCGCCCAGACGGCCGGGCTCACCGAGATACAGGCCGAGATCGTCGCCACGGTACGGCAGTTCGTGGACAAGGAGGTCATCCCGAATGCCCAAGAACTCGAGCACGCGGATGCCTACCCGCAGGCGATCGTCGACAAGATGTGCGAGATGGGGCTCTTCGGGCTGATGATCCCCGAGGAGTACGGCGGGCTTGGCGAGTCGCTGCTGACCTACGCGCTGTGCGTCGAGGAGTTGGCGCGCGGCTGGATGAGCGTGTCCGGTGTCATCAACACCCACTTCATCGTCGCATACATGATCCGCCAGCACGGCACCGACGAGCAGAAACAACGCTTCCTGCCGCGGATGGCGACCGGTGAGGTCCGCGGAGCGTTCTCGATGTCCGAGCCGGAGCTGGGTTCCGACGTCGCCGCGATTCGCACCAGGGGCGTCCGCGACGCGGACGGTGGCTACACGATCAACGGCCAGAAGATGTGGCTGACCAACGGCGGCAGTTCCACCCTGGTGGCGGCACTGGTGAAAACCGATGAGGGAGCGGACAAGCCGCATCGCAACCTCACCGCGTTCCTGATCGAGAAGCCTGCTGGGTTCGGTGAGGTGCTCCCCGGTCTGGTGATCCCAGGCAAGATCGACAAGCTCGGCTACAAGGGCATCGACACCACCGAGCTGATCTTCGACGGCTACCGGGCCGATGACGCCGACGTGCTCGGCGGGGCACCCGGGCATGGATTCTTCCAGATGATGGATGGCGTCGAGGTGGGCAGGGTCAACGTGTCCGCCCGCGCCTGCGGCGTCGGCATCCGTGCGTTCGAGCTGGCGATCCGCTACGCCCAGCAGCGTGCGACATTCGGGAAACCCATCGCCGAACACCAGGCCATCGCCTTCCAGTTGGCGGAGATGGCCACCAAGGTCGAGGCCGCTCACCTGATGATGGTCAACGCCGCCCGGCTCAAGGACTCGGGCGAGCGCAACGACGTCGCGGCGGGTATGGCGAAATACCTTGCCAGCGAATACTGCTCGGAGGTCACCGAGCAGAGCTTCCGCATCCACGGAGGCTACGGCTACTCCAAGGAGTACGAGATCGAGCGCCTCATGCGCGATGCGCCCTTCCTGTTGATCGGCGAAGGCACCAGCGAAATTCAGAAGACCATCATCAGCAAGAGCTTGTTGCGTGAGTACCAGCTCTGACCCCGACTTCGCAGCGCGTCCGCAGTTGTCCGACGACGTCGCGCGATACGTCCGCAGGCGGATCTTCAACGGCACGTTCCGCGCCGGTGAGTACCTGAGACTCGATCAGCTCGCGGTCGAACTCGGCGTCAGCGTGACTCCGGTTCGCGAGGCACTGCTGAACCTGCGCGCCGAGGGACTGTTGGAGTTACTTCCGCGACGGGGCTTCATGGTGCTCGAGGTGACGGCGCGTGACGTCGCCGACGTGGCGAACGTTCAGGCCTTCATCGGTGGCGAACTGGCGGCCCGAGCCGCCGAGAACATCACCGACGAACAACTCTCGGCGCTGCGGGCGATCCAGGACGAACTCGAAGAGGCATACCGCAGTAGCGATCTCGACCGCATGGTCCGGTTGAACCACGAGTTCCACCGGATGATCAACGTTGCAGCGGACTCGCCGAAGCTGACCCAGTTCATGTCCGGCATCACGCGATACGCACCCGAGTCGGTCTTCCCGACGTTGTCCGGGTGGCCAAAGCAGTCGACCAGGGACCATCGGCGCGTCATCGCCGCGTTCGAACGGCGGGACGCGGGGCGTGCGCGGATGGCGATGGCCGAACACTTCACGATCGGCGTCGCGCCGCTGACCGAACACCTCGTCGAGAGCGGCGTCATCGCGGCGGCCGACCCGCAGGCGGAGAGCGCAATCTGACAGACGGCAGTGCCTGAACCGGAGTGAGCGCGGTCACCTTCAGGTTGCAATACAATCTCTGCTACTTTTGTAACGTCACCAACGTCGAAAACCAAGGTCGTGAGATATGTCAACACCCGTCATCGTTGGAGCCGTCAGGACCGCGATCGGTCGGTCCTTCAAGGGCACGCTGGTCAACACGCCCCCCGAGACGCTGATCACCACGGTCCTGCCCGAGGTGGTCCGTAGGTCCGGCATCGACCCCGCCGACATCGACGACATCATCTTCGCCGAGTCGCACTACGGCGGCGGTGACCTGGCCCGCTACGCCGCCGATGCCACCGGCCTGTCGCACGTGCCCGGCCAGTCGGTGAACCGGCACTGCGCGGGCAGCCTGACCGCGATCGGCAATGCGTCGGCCCAGATCGGCTCGGGCATGGAGCGCGCCCTGATCGCCGGTGGCGTGCAGTCGCTGTCGATGACACCGCTGACGAACTGGCGGATCCCGGGGCCCGAGCTCGAGTTCGAGGAGCGGTGGATGCCGCCTACCCACGTCGAGACCCCTGACGCGCCATCCAAGGACATGTCGATCACCGTCGGATGGAACACCGCGCAGGCGATGGGCATCACCCGTGACGAGATGGACGCCTGGGCGGCACGATCACACCAGCGTGCGATCGCGGCCATGGACGCCGGCAAGTTCCTCGACGAGATCGTCCCGCTGAAGATCGAGCTGCCGGACGGCTCCGTGCTCGAGTTCAGCGTCGACGAGCATCCGCGCCGCGACACCACCGCGGAGAAGCTGGCCGGCCTGAAGGTGCTGCATCCCGAGATCGAGGGCTTCTCCATCACCGCGGGCAACGCCAGCAGCACTAATGACGCCTGCGCCGCCGTCGCAGTGACCGACCGCGACTACGCCGTCGCCAACGGGCTCAACGTGATGGCCACCGTCAAGGCGTGGGGCGCCGTGGGCGTTCCTCCCCGCGATACGGGTCTCGGCGCGGTCAAGGTCATCGGCAAGGTGCTCGACCGCGCAGGCTTGAAGCCATCGGACGTGGCGCGGTGGGAGATCAACGAGGCGTTTGCGTCGGTCCCCATCGCCGCGTGCAAGGAGTACGGCCTCGACGAGGAGCTGGTGAACTTCTCCGGAAGCGGCTGCAGCCTTGGCCATCCGATCGCAGCCTCCGGTGCGCGCATGGTGACGACTCTGGTCTACGAACTGCAGCGTCGCGGTGGCGGTATCGGCGTCGCCGCGATGTGTGCGGGTGGCGGTCAGGGCGGCGCCGTCGTCGTGGAGGTCTGAGGCGCCTGGCGGCAACCGGAGTCAGCGCGTGCCGGCTCCGGCGCGGTGCGGCGATGCGGGCTTGCGGCGCTGCGCCGCAGAGGGTTTCGCGGTCGTTGACTGCTCGATCAGCCGTGTGGCGTGGTCGAGGATGCAGTCAAGCCCGTACTCGAAGTTGTTCTCGTCGGAGGCGCCGATCCGGTGACCCTCGTTGGTCATTTTGGCCAGTAGCGGCGTGAGCTCGGGATCGATGACCATCGCTTCTTCGAAGTCGCCGGGTCCGTCGTCGGTGGACCGGTTCTTGTCGTACAGGCGCTGCAGCACGACCGAGCCGCGCACGTGCACTGACACCGCAGAGTAGGTGTCGAAGGCGTCCTCAGCGGAGAGTCCCGCCTCGACCAGACTCTCGATCGCCTTCTCGACCGCGACGACCCCCAGCTTGGCCGCCCGTGGGCTGAGCGCCGAGCGGATGAGGATCAGGTCGCAAAGAATCGGGTTGCCCAGGAACGTCTTCCGCATGGTGCGCGCATGGTTGCGCAATGTCTCGCGCCAGTCCTTGGCTTCGACGTAGGGCGTAGCGAACACGTACTGCTTCAACGCGCGATCGGTCATGGCGTTGAGTAGGTCGTCCTTCTTGCGGAAGTACCAGTAGATGCTCGTCACGCCCACGCCGAGGTGCTTGCCGAGCAACGGCATGCTGAGGTTGTCGATCCCGACGGTTTCGGCGAGCTCGAATGCGCCCTTGATGATGTCGTCGGGATTGATGGAGCCGCGCTCGCGTCGTTGACGCTTCTCGGAGGTCACTTGCTTGGCCATTTGGCACCTCCATCAGATCACTCGCCCGGGTTCGGCGGAGCTCAATCTACCGGCACGCAGCCCCGACCCGTCCGGCGAATGCAGGTCCGCACCGCGAACATTACCGTGAACCTTACCGGTAGGCATTCGATTGCGGATTGCCCTGCCGGTCAGTGCCTTGCCCGTGACCGTGAGCGGGTACCGGGTTCGGCCCATCGTCGCCTACCGAAATGCCTATAGTAGGTTTCACCGGGTACGGGACTCGCAGCAATCAATGGGCAAGAGGGGCAACGTGGCCGACGAAATTCTGACCGAGCGACAAGGACGCACGCTCGTCATCACGATCAATCGACCGGAGGCGCGCAACGCCTTCAACCTGGCCGTCGCACAGGGCCTCGCCGACGCGATGGACGAACTGGACGACACCCCGGAGCTGTCGGTGGCGATCGTGACGGGCGCAGGCGGAAACTTCTGCGCCGGGATGGATCTCAAGGCCTTCATGGCTGGCGAGGTTCCCTCGATACCGGGACGCGGCATTGGTTTCACCGAACGGCCGCCGCGCAAGCCGGTGATCGCAGCCGTCGAGGGCTATGCGCTCGCCGGTGGCACCGAGATCGTGCTGGCGACCGATCTGGTGGTGGCGTCGAAGGTCGCCAAGTTCGGCATCCCCGAGGTCAAGCGTGGCCTGGTGGCCGCGGGCGGTGGTCTGCTGCGACTGCCTCACCGGATTCCGTATCAGAAGGCGCTCGAACTGGCGCTGACCGGCGACAGCTTCACCGCCGAGCAGGCCGCCCAGTGGGGCTTCGTCAACGTCCTCACCGAACCCGGTGAAGCACTGGCGGGCGCACTGGCTCTGGCGGAACGCATTTCGGCCAACGGCCCACTGGCGGTCGCGGTGACCAAGGAGGTCATCGTCAAGTCCGCCGGGTGGAGCGAAGACGAGATGTGGCGCAAGCAGCAGGAACTCATCATGCCGGTGTTCTCGTCGAAGGATGCCATGGAGGGTGCGACGGCGTTCGCGGAGAAGCGCGCGCCGAACTGGACCGGTTCCTGACGGTCTCGCACCACGCCGCGCCGTGACCGTGCTTCGCAGGCGCCAACGTGAACGTCGACGGTGGTAGCGATTTTCACCGAGGAAGGCGAGAAGATGGCGACGGCGAAGGAAGCGCGCGACTGGGCGCGGCACGGATTGCGCGGTATCGGTGACTCGCTCTACACGCCATTCTGCGGCACCGACGGAGACGACATCGACTGGGAGGCGTACCGCGCGCTGGTGCGCCACTGCATCGGATCTCTTGGGCACGAAATGCTTTGGTGCACCAGTGGTTTGTCGGAGTTCTGGGCATTGACGCTCGACGAGCGCAAGCGGCTGCTCGAGGTGGTGATCACCGAGGCCCGCGCGGTCAACCCCGACGTGGTGATCCAGTCCTGCACGTCGGCGACGGCCGCGAAGGACTGCCTGGATCTGACCCGACACGCGCAGGAGGTCGGTGCGGACATCGTGTACGTCCAGACGCCCAGCATGGAAACCCATGGCGGCGAAGGCGTGCTCAACTTCTTCCGCTACATCGCCGACCGCACCGACATCGCGCTGGGCGTGTTCAACTCGCCGTCCTCGGGTTACGTCTTGACGGCGACGGAGAGCGCGCGCATCGCGGCCGAGATTCCCGCGGTGTGCGCCACCAAGGAGGGCGCGTTCCGTCCGGCGAGCAGTCGCCGACTGCACGAGCTGGCACCCGAACTGCAGATCTGGGAATGCGATACGACGGTCTACCGCGCGGGCTGGCTGCGCGACGGCATCGTGTGCGCCGCTCAGCTCGGTACTGCGGGCTACCTGATCGAGACACCTCAGCGTCGGCTCTTCAGCGAGTACTGGAACCTGGTGTGGGACGGCAAATTGGTCGACGCCATGGACTACGCGCGGGCGACGGGCATGGACCAGTTCGAGCTCGACCGGGGTCCCTGGTACACGTGCTACCCGGGGCGCCCGGAGTACTTCACCCACTGGGGTAGCGCGTTCAAGTACGCGGCGTCCGTACTCGGTCTGCCGATCGGCGACTACCCGCATTCCAGACCGCCGCAAGCGGTTCTCCCAGAGGTCGCGAAAAAGCAGATTCGTGATGCCTATCGACGCCTCGGACTGATCGATGCCTAGCGCCCGAACGCGCTGCCGAAGGTGATACCGATAGGTGTACAGTATCTCCGTACTTGCACTTCAGGCCAATTCGAGCTGGTGAGGTTGACGCATTGACCGTCCCCGATCAGAGGCGCCCGGTGCTCTACGACGCGCGCGATACCGGCGTCGCGGTCGTCACCCTGAACCGCCCTGATCGCCTCAACGCGTGGGGCGGCAGTCTGGCGTCGGAATTCTACCGATGCATGGACCGCGCCGAGGCAGACCCCTCGGTTCGGGTCATCGTTCTGACCGGCAGCGGTCGGGCGTTCTGCGCAGGGGCCGACATGGGTGACGGCGCCAGCATCGGCGGGGCGAGCATCGGTGAAGGCGACACCGACGTCACGGCCCTCGTTGGTGAGCGGCACCCGCACTTCGTCACCGGTCTGCGCAAGCCCATCATCGCCGCCATCAACGGTGCATGTGCCGGGATCGGACTCACCCAGGCACTGATGTGCGACGTGCGGTTCGCTGCCGCGGGTGCCAAGTTCACGACCGCGTTCTCCCGCCGCGGTCTCATCGCGGAGTACGGCATCTCCTGGATCCTGCCGCGCGTCGTGGGCCACGGCGTCGCACTCGATCTGCTGTTGAGCGGTCGGACGTTCCGTGCCGAGGAGGCTGCGCAGATCGGACTGGTCAAGGAGGTGGTGGCGCTCGAAGAGCTGATGACCCGGGCGGTGGGCTACGCCGAGGACCTGGCCGTGAACTGCGCGCCCAGTTCGATGGCGGTGATCAAGCGCCAGGTCTACGACGACGCGCTACGCGAACTCGTCGACGTCAGTGCGGACACCGAGAAACTCATGCACGAATCGATGGGTCGCCCGGACTTCATCGAGGGCATCACGGCCTTCTTCGAGAAGCGTCCACCGAACTTCCCGCCGCTTGGTGAGTGACCGGATCGAAAGGACTGATGGGCCAATGACACTGGACTACCGGGCGATCGACGTCGACAACCACTACTACGAGCCGGTGGACTCCTTCACCCGCCACCTGCCCAAGGAATTCAAGCGGCGCGGGGTACAGATGCTCACCGAGGGTGAGCGCACCTTCGCGGTGATGGGTGGCGTGGTAAACCACTTCATCCCCAACCCCACCTTCGATCCGATCATCGAGCCGGGGTGCCTGGACCTGTTGTTCCGCGGCGAGATCCCCGAGGGCGTCGACCCGGCTTCGCTGATGAAGGTCGACCGGATGGCGAATCATCCCGAGTACCAGAACCGCGATGCGCGGGTTACGGTCCTGGACCGGCAGAACCTCGAGACGGTCTTCATGCTGCCCACATTCGGCTGCGGTGTCGAGGAGGCGCTCAAGGACGACATCGACGCGACCATGGCGTCGGTACACGCCTTCAACCTCTGGCTCGACGAGGACTGGGGATTCGACCGACCGGATCATCGAATAGTCTCGGCGCCCATCATCTCGCTGGCCGATCCCGACAAGGCGGTCGAAGAGGTCGAGTTCGTCCTGGCGCGTGGCGCCAAGATGGTACTGGTGCGTCCGGCACCGGTACCGGGGGTGCTCGGGCCGCGTTCGCTGGGCGATCCGCTGCACGATCCGGTGTGGGCACGATTGGCCGAAGCCGGTGTTCCGGTGGGCTTTCATCTCAGCGACAGCGGCTATCTGGCGATCGCAGCGTTGTGGGGCGGGAGCGCGAAGTTCGAGGGATTCGGGAAGAAGGACCCGCTCGATCTGATCCTGCTCGACGACCGAGCGATCCACGACACGATGGCGTCGATGGTGGTGCACCAGGTTTTCACTAGGCATCCGAAGTTGAAGGTGGCCAGCATCGAGAACGGCTCCTACTTCGTGTACCGGTTGATCAAGCGCTTGAAGAAGGCCGCCAACACTGCGCCGCATCACTTCAGGGAGGATCCGGTGGAGCAGATCCGCAACAACGTGTGGATCGCCCCGTACTACGAGGACGACGTCAAGCTGCTCGCGGACACGATCGGCGTCGACAAGATCCTGTTCGGGTCTGACTGGCCGCACGGCGAGGGCCTCGCCGATCCGATGACATTCACCGCCGACATCCCGCAGTTCCCCGAGTTCAGCGCGGAAGACACCCGAAAAGTGATGCGGGACAACGCTCTTGATCTGCTGGGCATCAACGTAGCGGCCAGGGCATAGTCCAGCCGACATGAAGGCGATCGACTGCCTGGTCAACGTCCACTTCGGTGAGACGGAGAAGCAACCGGCCTTCATGACGAGGGTTCGCGAGGATTACTTCAAGGGCCCCACGTCCATGTTCGACCCCGTCGACCTCGGTGAACTCCTCGAGGAGATGGACGCCAACGGCGTCACGACGGCGATCCTGATGGACAACCTGGCCAGACCGTCGGTGACCGCACGCAAGTTCGTCGAGGCCAGACCCGACCGGTTCGCCCTGGCGATGGGAGGCATGAACCTGCTGCGCCCGATGCCCTCGTTGCGGGAGCTGGCGGCCGTCGTCAACGACCTGCCCGTCGCGTATGCCGCTGTGGGGCCCAGCTTCTGGGGTGACGGCCAGTACCCGCCCAGTGACGCGGTCTACTACCCGCTGTACACGAAGTGCGCCGAGCTGGGCCTGCCCCTCTGCGTCAACACCGGCCTCCCTGGACCACCGATACCCGGCGAGGTGCAGAACCCCATTCATCTCGACCGGGTGTGCGTGCGTTTTCCCGAGCTGAAGCTGTGCATGATCCACGGCGCCGACCCGTGGTGGGACGTGGCGATCCGGCTGCTCATCAAATACGAGAATCTGCGGCTGATGACCTCGGCATGGTCACCGAAGCGGCTTCCGGAGAGCCTGCTGCACTACATGCGCACCCGTGGGCCGAAGAAGGTCATGTTCGCCTCGGACTGGCCGGTGCTCCGGCAGAACCGCGTCGTCCCCGAAGCCCTCGCGCTGGATCTGCCGCCGGACGGACTCGAGAACTATCTCTACAACAACGCCGAGGAGTTCTTCTTCGGCACGCCCGAGGAGTGAGCATGGACCGCTACGCGTTGCGCAGGGAAGATTACAGTCTGTCCGAGGACCAGAG
>JAOPWT010000387.1 GCA_025965555.1 Mycobacterium sp. | reverse complement strand
CGACCTCGATAGCAGTACAGGAAGTCTCGCGAGCCCGGCTCCCTCCCGACGGTGCCCTGGCCTTACAATTGCAGAGCCCGGGGGCTTGGGCGAGGCTGGACCGCAAGAAGACCTGACCATTCAAGGAAGTTGGTCTCCGCCTGATGAACGGCTACGGCAGTGGCCCTGACGGTCCCAAGCCCGAACCAGACCCGGCCAGTGGAGCTCATCATCCCTGGGTGGCTCAGCCCCACAGCGACGCGGAAGGACCGATCGCCGAGGCCGAACAGCGTGCGGCACAGATCCGTTCCGATGAGAACCCGCTTGGCCCGCCGGGCCGGCGATTTGATCGTGGCTCCATTTTTTATTTGGGGTTGATGGCGTCGGCGGGCGTGGCCGTGACCTATGGGGCAGTCCGTGTCCTCGCGTCGGCGTCATCGGCCTTGGTGCTGATCGGTGTGGCGCTGTTCATCGCGCTCGGACTCGAGCCCGCGGTATCGCGGCTCGTACACCGCAAGCTGCCCCGATGGGCGGCGGTCACCCTGGTCTTGGTGGTGGGATTCACCATCGTCGCCGGTGCCCTGGCAGCGGCCATTCCCCCGCTGGCGCAGCAGGCAGCCCAATTCATCGAGCGCGTGCCGCACTACATGCAGGTCGCTCAGGACCATTCCTCGGCGATCGGCAGGCTCAACGAGCGATTCCACCTAGAGCAGCGGATCACCGACACCATCCACGGCCTGGGCGGATCGGCTTTTACCGGATTCGTCAAGGCCGGAACAGTGGTTTTCAGCGCGGTGTCGAACATGGTGATCGTGGCCGTGTTGACCGTCTACTTCCTGGTGGACATGCCCCGCATCCGGGCCACCTTCTATCGGTTCGCGCCGCAGTCCCGAAGGCCGCGGGCGATCCTCATCGGTGATGAGATTCTCGCCAAGGTGGGCGATTACGTCTTCGGCAATGTGGCGATATCGCTCATCGCAGGGGCGGCCACGTTTGTATGGTGCGTTGCCTTTCACATCCCATACTCTCTGGTGCTCGGTGCTTTCGTCGCCTTGTTGGACCTGCTGCCGTTCGGCTCAACGGTCGCCGGTTTTATCGTCGCCGCGGTCGCACTGACGGTCTCCATCCCCGTCAGCGTTGCAACCGTTGGGTTTTACATAGCGTTTCGCTTGGCCGAGGACTACCTATTGGTACCCAAGATCATCGGCCGCGCAGTGAAGGTTCCGGCAGGGGTCACCGTGATCGCTGTCCTCATCGGCGCGGCGCTGCTGGGGATTGTCGGTGCGCTGGTTGCGATCCCGGTCGCCGCGGCGTTGCAGCTACTCACCCAGGAGCTGCTCTTTCCCGCCCTCGACAAAGCGTGACCATGCCCCGTCACGGCAACCTTCGGGTCGTCGCGCTGCGAGGTCTGCCTTCCCTACTGACGTGACATCGCGATGTTGAGTTTGTCCTCCGCCGTCACGAGGTGATCGTGGCTGTCCTGGCCGATGTCGATGATCACCCGGTCGATCACGCCGGAGAACTTGTTGCCGTGGGGGCCGTAGTCCGTCGACGTCGGGGAGCCTGTGTCGGAGCCGACATCACAAGCTTCATCGGCAGAGAAGGCCATCGGCTCGGTCTGCTCGACTCTCCCACTGCCAACGGCCCTTTGGTCGTAGAACAGTGTGACGGTACCGCCCTTACCCAAGCCGTCGCCGTCATAGGAGAACTCCATTCGCACCTCGTGCTCGCCGGCGGGGACCGGCTCGTCCGCGGTCACGAAGTAGTACTCGATGCCAAAGAAGTTGTAGCAGTACTTCAGCCTCCCGTCGTGGACATACAGCGACCACCCGCCCACGCCTCCACCCTGCGTGACGATCACGCCACTGGCGCCCCCTTCGGGCACCGTGATGCGCGCAGTCACCGAGTGCGACTTGTTCTTGATGTTGAGCACACAGTTCTCCAGCAGCCGCATGCCGGAGAACAAGGTCTGGGTACTGCCGGTGATCAGCTGTGGCCGCCCCGCGATGTCGGGGTTGAAGCGCTCGAACGATCGGTCATCGATAGGTACCACGTTGTACTTGACCGCCTCGATCAACCAAAGCCGTTGCAGCTGTGCCAGCTTCTCTGGCTCCTCAGCGGCCAAATCGTGCGCCTGGGTCCAATCATCGGGGCCGTAGAGCTCCCACACGTCGTCATCGAGCGCGGGTTGATCGTTCAACCACGGCGTCCGGTGTTTGGTCACCGCTGTCCAACCCTTGTGGTAGATACCGCGATTGCCGAACATCTCGAAGTACTGCACGTCGTGAGTCTCCGGTGCGTCACCACCGCGCAGCGTGCCGAGCATGCTGACGCCCTCCAGCGGCGCTTGCTGAATGCTGTTGACGATCGTCGGCGCCGGAATTCCTGCAGCCTCCAGGATGGTCGGCGCGACGTCGATGACGTGGTGAAACTGGTTGCGGAACTCGCCCTTGCCGGCCAACCCGCCGGGCCAGTGCACCACCGTGCCGTTGCGGGTGCCTCCCCAGTGCGAGGCCACCTGCTTGGTCCATTGATACGGCGTGCATAGCGCGTGCGCCCAACCCACCGCGTAGTGGTTGTAGGCGTCGGGCGTCCCGAAGACGTCGATCTTGGACAGCAGGAACTCGTCGGTCTCGATGTCGGGGAGGCCGTTGAGGGTGGTCATTTCGTTGAAACACCCTTTGGGCGTCCCTTCGGCCGAGGCACCGTTGTCACCCAAGATGTAGTAGATCAAGGTGTCGTCGAGTGCACCGAGATCATCGATCGCGTCGATCAACCGACCGATCTCGTAATCGGTTTGCTCGAGAAACCCTGCGTAGATCTCCATCTGACGGGCCAGCACTGGCTTCAACTTGTCGGGCATGTCGTCCCACGCGGGGATCTCGTCGTGACGCCTGGTCAGTTCCGCATCCGGTGGTACGACGCCGAGTTCCTTCTGCGTGGGCAGGATTCGCTCGCGCAGTACGTCCCAGCCCTCGTCGAACTTGCCCTTGTAACGGTCCGACCACTCGGCCGGGACGTGATGGGGTGCGTGCGTGGCGCCCGGCGCGAAGTACATGAAGAACGGCTTATCGGGTGTCAGCGCCTTCTGCTGGCGCACCCACGTGATCGCCCGATCGGCCAGATCTTCGGTGAGCGTATAGCCCTCTTCGGGCGTCTTCTCCGGCTCGACGGGTTTGGTGCCCTCGTACAGACCCGGGTAGTACTGATTGGCCTCACCGCCGATGAAGCCGTAGAAGTGCTCGAAGCCCGACCCGGTGGGCCACTGGCCGAATGGGCCGACGGGCGACACCTCCCACACCGGCACTTCGTGGCACTTGCCGAACTGGCTCGTCGAATATCCGTTGAGCCGCAATGTTTCTGCTATCGGCGCCTTGTCCTTGGGGCGGATGCTGCTGTAGCCCGGCGCCGACGTCGCGATCTCGGTGATGCCCCCCATGCCGACCGAGTGATGGTTGCGGCCGGTCAGCATCGCCTGCCGGGTCGGCGAGCACAACGCGGTGGTGTGGAACCGGTTGAGCTTTAAACCGTTGGCCGCCAACCGGTCCGCCACCGGAGTGTTGCACGGACCGCCGAACGTCGTCGACGCACCGAAGCCCACGTCGTCGATCAACACGATCAGGACGTTCGGCGCACCCTCCGGCGGCCGCAGCATCGTGATCGGTGGATAGGTCGTATCGGGATCCTTGGCGTCGTAGGTGGTCAGGCCGACATGCTGGGGATCGGGGATCGGCAAGATGTCGCGCCGCACGGAAGGTGCCGCCGCATCCGACCGGCCGTTGTTCTGCGCTGACGAGCTAGGCATGTGCGTCCCCCTCGGCCATCTCGAGCCACTTTGCTTGGGCCCGAGACCGCCAGACTATGCGGCCCGATCCGCGGTTGCAGCATTTTGACGTGCACGCAACCCGCTTGTTGGCACACGGGGACGCTGGTGGTTGCGCTTCGCTACCAACCCGTTACTGGTAGCGGGAACAGGTGCCGCACTGCAATGGATGCAGAACGACATCGCAGCCTTTTGCGGTGACCCCACCCGCGATCACCGTGGACCGTAGCTGGGCAACATCCGTCTGCCGCGACGGCGACCGCCCACGAGTACCTCGGTCTGCTGGGCATCACCGGGGACGACGATCTGCTCTCCGCCCTTCAGAACCTGCCGATCGACGACCTCCTTACGGCCTACCACGCACTTGCGCGGCACCCAGCGCACGACTGAGCCTGCTCTCCCGATGTACCCAGGGCCTCGATCCTGGGAGCCACCCATTGCGCCGAGGTGCCGTTCTTACTCGACGATCTCGATGCGTATGACGACGCACCCACGGGTCCAGCCAACGAATCCGACCGCCAGCTTGCCGACGAATTCATGGGTCGTTGCGGTAGCGGCGTGTGGCGTCAGCGGATCCCCTACTCTGCCCAGCAGCCTTCACATCTGGTCTCATCTGATATGAGTTGCGGTGTGCCACAATCGCCGGCCAATCCGCTTGTCGCGCTCACGGCTACGCGCGACAGCCCAGCACCGAAGCTGCGCAGTCACTACCCCTCCCGGAAAGCCTGCATGGCCAGATCGTCGTCGGCGGGCAACACAGTTGGCGTCCGGGGTTCTTCGTGAGAAAAGGTGGGTTGTCCCGGCGGCAAGGGCTCACCGTCGTCCGGGAATGCCTCGGTGGTGATCTGGTCATGGCGATGCTCACCGGCACCCTCGAGCAGCAGGTGCGCGTGGGGTGCGTTGGGGTGAGCGGCGATCAGACGGACACGATGATCATCGGGCCTGCTCGACATCGGCACCACGACCGCAGGAAAACCGTTGTCGCTGACGAACAGCTGGAAGTCGTCACGCCGGAAGTGGTCGATGTCGACAATCGGTTTGGGGTAATGATGGTAGCCGGCGCCGTGCGGGTACGTGCCGCTGTGCACTGGGCGTGGTAGTGGCATTGACGCATTGAAGATCGAGTCCGTCCAGTGCGAGACGTGCTCTGCTGTGGTGATCTCGGTCTCCAAAAGCGCTGCCGCAGCATGATATCCAAGATCCTCGTAGGCCGCGACGGTCTCGGGATAAGCACGCACGACTCGCTTGGCCATGAGCCGAAGCCTGTCGACCTTCTTGGGGTCGGCGCAGAACTGCGACGACCATTCGATGCCCAGCGGCAGCTGCATGAACAGCCAGCCATCCTCGTCTTTGATCCACACCGATCCGCCGTGGTGATCTTCGTAGGGACCCGGTGCCCAAACCCAATCCGCCACCTGAGCAATGATCTTTCTCATCAAGGCACGACTGGCAACATACTGGGGTGTCTCTTTCCGCGGTGCGTGGTCTACTACGGCAATCGTCCAGGGGAAGTCTTCGTGCTCAGGGTGAGTACCGGTCATCGTCGCCCTCTCGTTGTCCCTTTTTCTGGCAGTGATGCCAGTGTGGTTGTGCGCTGCGCCCGATGGGTGTGAGATCACCAATTAATCAACGCGAATTGCGCACCGTTCGCGCCGCGTTTACCGGCCGCTCGTTTCGCTCGAATCCCCGAATCCCGCGCCGCACGGGCGCTAGCCTCGATTATTCGGCTTTCAGCGATACCGAGCCGTGCGCGAGGGGGACCAATGGATCTTTCACCTGCCCAAGACGCATGGCGCTCGTTGTTTCAAGGCTTCGCCGAGCCGAGGGGCCGCCTGACCGAACGGGGAATCACCGCCGCCGCTCCTGCAGCGCAGCGCCCGTTCAGTTTCTTCCGCGCCGACGATCAGGCGGCCGCGCAGGCGCTCGCGAA
>JAOPWT010000341.1 GCA_025965555.1 Mycobacterium sp. | reverse complement strand
CGGCGTAGTAGCCCGGATCGATTTCCGGGTGCCACGTCGGGTCGGCCGACCGCAGCTTGAGGTAGCCCGTGCTCTCGACGTGCACCAGTGTCGACCCGATGGAGAGCCCACGCCGCAAGGGCTCGTGCAGGCCGCAATAGAAACCGCTCGGCGCCATGTGGAACTGCAGGTCGGGCGCCGCCATGTCGGTTCGGGACTGGACGAAGGCGCCGGCCTCGGCGCAGTTGGAGGTCAGCGGCCCGCGACCGGCCTTCTGCGCCTTGAGCACGTTGCGGATCGACAGGAATTCGATCAGGTCGGTGGTGTCCTTGGTGTAGAACAGCACCCACGAGACCGGGTGGTCCTGCAGGTTCTGGCCGACGCCCGCGACGTCGGCCTTGACGTCGATGCCGTGTTCGCGGAGGTGGGCCCCCGGGCCGATGCCCGAGAGCATCAGCACCTGGGGTGTGGCGACGGCGCCGGCGGACAGCACGATCTCGGCGTTGACCCGCACCGTCGTCGTGACGCCACCGCGTCGATAGGTCACTCCCGTCGCGCGGGTGCCCTCCATGTCGATCTTCAGCACGAACGCTTCGGTGCGCACCGTGAAGTTTGGCCGCGTCCGCGCGGGATGGACGTAGGCGTCGGCAACCGACCACCGGCGGCTCTTCTTGCAGGTGACCTGGTAGAGGCCGGCACCCTCCTGTTCGGCACCGTTGAAGTCGTCGTTGCGCTTGAACCCCGCGGCGACGGCGGACTCCACGAACGCGTGGCTCAGCTCGTGGGTGTACCGGCGGTCCTCGACGTGCACAGGACCGTCGGTGCCGTGGTAGGAGTCGTCGAGCCGGGTGTTGCCCTCGGCCTTCTTGAAGTAGGGAAGCACGTCGTCGTAGCCCCAGCCGGTCGCGCCGTAGGCGTCGCGCCACTCGTCATAGTCGGCGCGGTTGCCGCGGATGTAGACCATCGCGTTCATCGACGAGCAGCCGCCGAGCGCCTTCATGCGGGGCCAGTCGGCCCTGCGGCCACCGAGATACTTCTGCGGGGTCGTCCGGTAGCCCCAATCCCACTTGGTCTTGAACAACGTCGACCATCCAACGGGCAGATGGATCATGTCATCGTTGTCCTCGGGCCCAGCTTCGAGCAGCAGTACGGATACGCTCGGATCCTCGCTCAGTCGCGCGGCGACGACACCACCCGCGCTGCCCGATCCGATGACGACGTAGTCGAAGCTTTCCCCGGCCATGGGCCCCCCTCGAATGGCGCGTGATGCGCTCCCAAAAGTACGGCCGCGCCGACGCAGACGCAATGGCCTTCAGTTGCGACGCTGCGAGATCACACCATCAATCGGTTCTCGCGCTTTTCCCGCGCGCAGGTTTCGGTCACGAGGTTGTGGGCAAGTCGGTCGACATCGGCCTTCGCCGGGCCACGACAACTGCTGGCGTGAGGAAGCGCGACATGACCACTCAGATGGATCGAGACGCCGGACCGTCTCGGATGCGGCGCCTGCTCACGCTCGTCGGCGCATCGCTGGCAGGCCTACTCGTGACTCGGTTCTGGAGTCGACGGTCACCTCAACGTGTTTCAGCGCAGGCGAGTCAGTTCAGCGACCAGCCGACGAGAGGAGTCCGCCCCGCACCGAACCGCGATCTACCAGAACCGGACGCCACCGCGGACACGAGTGACGCCCCCGATCCCGAGGACCCCTCCAAACCCGACTCTCCCGCCGATCTGAGCAAGCCGTCGATTCTCTATGTGCTCCGCAAGACGGTGCGGGAATTCGGCACCGATCAGTGCACCGATCTGGCTGCGGCGCTGACGTATTACGCAGTGCTGTCGCTGTTCCCGGCGCTCGTGGTCGTCGTTTCGTTGCTAGGCGTCTTCGGGCAAGGCCAGCGCACCACCGACGCGGTGCTGCAGATCATCGACGATCTCGGCCCCTCATCTGCCGTCGACGCGCTGCGCGATCCGATTCAGCAACTCGTCGAGTCCCCGTCTGCCGGTTCCGCACTCGTCGTCGGTATCGCAGGTGCTCTGTGGTCGGCGTCGGGATACGTCGGTGCTTTCGGCCGCGCGATGAACCGGATCTACGAAGTCGAGGAGGGTCGGCCGGTATGGAAGTTGCGTCCGCTGCAACTGCTGCTCACCCTCGTCGGGCTCGTCGCGGCAGCCGCGGTCGCCTTCATGCTGGCGGTGAGCGGACCTGTCGCCAAGGCAATCGGAGACGCCATCGGGGCGGGTGACGTGGCTCAAACCGTGTGGAGCGTCGCACGCTGGCCAATCATCTTGGTGTTCGTGGTCGTGGCGGTCGCGGTTCTGTATCACTCCTCACCGAACGTGAAGCAGCCGAAATTCCGCTGGATCAGCATTGGTGCCGGCGTGGCGATTTTGGTCTGGGTCGTTGCCTCGGTGGGTTTCGGGTTCTACGTGAGTAACTTCGGCAGCTACAACAAGACCTACGGTGCCCTTGCCGGGGTCATCGTGTTCCTGCTGTGGCTGTGGATCACCAACCTCGCCCTTCTCTTCGGTGCCGAGTTGGACGCCGAACTCGAACGCGGACGGCAACTTCAAGCAGGGATCGCTGCAGAGAAGGACCTCCAACTGCCCCCGCGCGACAACCGTGTCGCCCAGAAGAATCAGGCCAAGGAGCTAGAGGACGTCGAGCGTGGTCGCAAGCTGCGCGAATCCCGCGGTCGGGAGGACTGACAGTCAGTGCGGTAGACCCGCCGAATCGGGTACCTCCGATGCCTCAGTTGATCAGCACCGCGTGCGGCTGAAACTTCTCCACCCCTCCGTCGTGGCGACAAACCCAGCCGGGGTTCGATCAGGCGCTGGCGTCCCTGGGCTGCCGTCGTCGGGCCCAAGGAGTGCTTCGCCCGTCGTATGACGGCACGGTCAATATGGAATACGTTGCGGCCGTGCCGCTTCGGGACGACTTCGGGCGTTTTGCCCCCTGCCGACGGGGTAAGGGCATCGTCAGAACCGACGAAGTGACCGGTCGCTTCGTTCGTTCAGGCCTTGCCGGTTCAGACCGAGCCGGCTCGGCCGCCCCAACGCAAGCGTCGTCGAGTTTCTCCTCCGCGCTCATCTCCACCCTCCAGGACCACATATGCGTGCCTCAGGGTGACGTTGGACCGTGACACGTCCTGCCGTGGTTCTGGGGCCGTGGTGTTTACCCGGTATTCGGTGTCGTGAATCTTGCGGATGGATCGTCCGTCCTGAACTGACGGCAAAAGAATCGCGCCGATTTCATAGCTCCGCCATCGGCGATCTCTAGGTCATGGTGAACGGAGACCTCGACCACACGAATCGCAGGACGTCCAAGCGTCGTGTCGGCTTCGACGTGCAACCGACTGGAGAGCCCGATGACCGATCTCAGTGTGGCAACGCGGCCTGGGCGCGAGTGGACCTCCGACCCGACCGCGGCGCGACCGAACCAAGCTCGCGATGTGTTCGTACCCACGCGTTCAGAACGGACGACGGCGTTGGCGTCGCTGCGGCGCCGAATGCGCTGGCCGCTCGGGATCTACACCACACCGGTGTTGATCCTCGTGGTCTGGGAGGTACTCGGCCGGATCGGAGTCCTCCCGCCCCTTTATGCGCCCGCTCCCACCGACATCGCGAGCACTGCCGTACAGCTCTGGAACGACGGAGTTCTCGGCCCCGACCTGGCGATCTCATTGCAGCGCGGGGGGCTTGGTCTGGCGCTCGGACTGAGTGTGGGCATCGTCACC
>JAOPWT010000322.1 GCA_025965555.1 Mycobacterium sp. | reverse complement strand
TCATGGTGACACTGCCCGCGCTCGTCATCCCCGGCGCGGGCCGGGCGACCATCGCCGTCTTCATCGCCGCGGCCGTGCTCATGACGCTGGTCGGGTACTGCGTGGCTCAGTTCGCCACCCGCATGGTCGCCGTCAGCGGCCTGTACAGCTACATCGCCAAGGGCCTCGGACCGCGCGCCGGGTTCGCAGGCGGCTGGTCTCTGGTCATCGGCTACGCCGCCGCGGCGATGGCGAGCATGCTCGGTGCGGCGAGTTATTCGACTGCGTTGCTTGGCCGTTTGGGCGTTCCGACGTCGACGGCGACGGTCGGTGTTGCCGCGGTGGTCGTCGGGTGCCTCGCGCTCGCGCTGATGATCCGTGGCGTTCAGGTGTCGTCGCGGATCACCCTCGCCGTTGAGGCGTTCGCGATCGTGGTGGCGTCGACCGTGCTGATCATCGCCTTCGTGCAATCGTGGGGCGCCGAGCGAAGCGTGCGGGTGCTGAGCGATCCCCCATGGACGAGCTCGACCGTCGGCTTCGCCCTGCTGATCGCGATCACCTCCTACGTCGGATTCGAGAGCGCCAGCACGGTGGCGCGGGAGGCACGCAACCCGTTGACGGCGGTGCCTCGGGCCGTGAAGTGGACGCCGCTCGTCCTCGGTGCGCTGTACGTCGGGGCGGCGTACCTGCAGTTGGCAGGCCCGGTCCACCAGGGCGACTCACTGGCCATCGTGCTCACGCTGCCCGCGGGTTCGGATGGGGTGTCGTCGGCGCTGTCGATCATGATGGAACTCGGTATCCTCGCGTCCTGGCTGGCGTGCGTCATGGGGTCCACCACCGCGCTGTCCCGGACGCTCTTCGCCATGGGCCGCGAGGGCGTCCTGCCCGGTCCACTGGGTCGCACGCACGCTCGGTTCCAGACCCCACACGTCGCGTTGCTCACTGCGGTGCCGCTGGTAGTGGCGGTACCGATCGCCTACCTGATGATCGCGGGGTCGGCGCACGACGTGCTGATGGGACTGCTCGCAGTCTCTGCCCACGGGTACGTCATCGCCTACATCTTGGTCTGCATCGCGACCCCGGCGTTTCTCCGCAGGATCGGTGAACTCACCATGGTGCCAATCATCTTCGGAGTCGTCACCGCGACCGTAATGACGGCCCTGATCATCTGGGCGGCCCTGTCCGGCACCTTCTTCGCGGGTGCAGCGACGGCCGCGTACGTCGCACTGATGGCGATCGGCGCGACGATATTCGCGGTGCGCGTGGGCCGTTCGCATTCGCGGTTGCAAAACGTCGGCGTCTACGACGAACCCGTCGCCGACGATCTACTGATGACCTACCAACCGTGGGAGGTGCGGCGATGACGGGCGCCGTCAACTCCTTCTCGGGGCGCCAACCCAAGGCCGTGCAGAGCGCGCTGCGGGTGCTCGAACAGGTGGCACTCGCGGGGGCAGGCGTGACCGCGAAGGAAGTGTCGGCGGCACTGGACCTGCCGTCCGCCACGACGTATCGCCTTCTGAACATCCTCGTCGGCGAGGGCTACCTGGTGCGACTGCCGGACCTGACTGGGTTCGCGCTTGGCCACAAGATCGGCGTTCTCATCGACGCCGCGGTGGCCCCGACCGTGCCCGCCGCGGCGCGCGCGGTGCTCCAGGACTTGAGGCTGACCGTCCGCTTCGGCGTCCACCTCGCCTACTTCACCAACACCGCGGTGCGCCTGGCAGATGTCGACTCGGAATACCCTCCGCCGCACGAGGAGTCATTCGTGAACAAGTATCTTCACGCCTGCGCACTGGGCAAGCTGCTGCTCGCGGAGAAGGACGACCCCGGCTCTCTGCTGCCCCCGAGCGCACCACCGTCGGTGCGGGCGATCCCTACCGAGGCGGAACTGCGCAATGAAATGACCAAGGTGCATGCCGACGGTTTCGCCGCGCAAGCCGGAGAACTGGATTCGACGTCGGCATGCGTGGCAGTGCCGATCCGATCTTCGACCGGTGCACTCATCGCAGGCCTCGCACTGTCCGGCGACGTCGACCACGTGTCAGCCATGACCCGCTGCGTGCCGTCCCTTCAGGACTGCGCCGCCCGGCTCACACCCCTGGTCGGCTGACGTCGTCGACGGAGCGGCTGCGCCAGGCGATGGTGAGCTGGACGCGCGACTTCACGCCGAGCTTGCGGAACACCGCCCGCAGATGCGTGTTGACCGTATTCGCCGACACGCCCAACTCACCTGCCGCGGATCGGTTCGTGTGGCCCGTGCTGATCAGGTCGACCACCCGAAGTTCCGTCGGCGTCAGGGACGCCCAGCCGGTGTGCGGCCGCGGGGCTGGTTGACTCAGGCGAACCCCTCGGACCCCATGCGTACGAAGCAGATTCGAGATGAACCGACTACTCGATGCGGCGCCGACCCGTTGATAGATCTCGGCCGCCTCCACCAGTCCGTCAACGGCTTCATCCGTTCGACCCTGATTCAGGAGCGTCGAGCCGAGGTCCTTCAACGCGTCAGCCAGAACCAGTGGTCTCGGCGATCGTCGCAGCGTGCTCGCGGCCGCGGCGAGCGTTTCGGGATCGTCGGCCAGCAGACCGCGAATGTGCAGCGCGGTGCCATCCAGAGTTGGAACGCCCGGATTGCGCAGCGCCACGAGATCGGCGATGCGGGCTGCCTTGAGTGCGAAGTCACGGTCGCTTGCCTCGATGCCGATGCGTACCAGTGTTTGCATCCACGGGGGCGACCACGGCCAGGGATCCCGCATATCCTCGGCCGCGTCGAGTAGCGGTCGCAGGATGGCCAGACCGGCCTCCACGTCACCGGCGCCAGCCTTCATCCAACCCTGCATCAGACGCAGCCGTGGGAAACGCTGCCCCGCAGAAGCTTCGTGACCATCAGCAACGGGGATCAACCACTCCGTCGCCCTGGCGAATTCGCCGCGGTACGTAGCCACGGCGGCGAGCACCATGCGGGCGTTGAGTCGGTAGCCGTAGTTCCCGGTTTCGTCGGCGAGTTTCAACAGGGTGCGCGCACCCGCCTCGGCGGCGTCGAATCTGGCGAGATTGTGGTCCTGCCACATCTGCGCGTAAAGCATTGAGGGCAATAGCTTGTCGACGTCGTCCTGAGCGTCGCGGATCTTGGCCAGCAGGGCCTCGGCGTCGTCGTAGGCATCCAGGTGCTGAAGCGTCCGGATCTCCTCCGCTTCGTACGACCTGTCCGAAAGCCGGCGTAGATCGGTGAACCGGTCCAGCGCCAGTCGATGGCGGCCCACGTTTCGGGCCGTCTCGATCAGGGCGACCACGGCCAAGCGCTCGGAGTAGACGTCCTTGATGCGACGCCCCTCGGCGAGCGCGTTGTGCGCCATCGCGGCTAGTGGCGCCGACTCCGTTCTGGACGCGGCCAGGGCCTGCGCCGAGGACAGCTGAGCGCGCGAGACAGCCGAGACCCCGGTCCGGGCCAGTGCGGCGCCGGCCCGGCGCTCCATCTGGACGCAATCACCTGCGCACCACAGCGCCCGGCAGGCCTGCAGCTCGATCCGGGCGATGACTTCGGGTTCGACCGCAACCCCGAGCAGTCGATCGGCGATGGCGAGGGCTTCGCCCTCCCGCTGAACGTTGACCAACGTCTCGACGGTTCGCGTACCGGTGAGCAGCCATAGCGGATGAGAAGCCGATGTCAGCCCAAATGCCCGCTGCGCCAGCTCGACTGCCTGTTCCGGCATCGACACCATGCACTCGCGTGCGGCCTGCTCCGAGGCGAGAATCGCTTCCTCGTCGTTCTGCACGGCGCTCGCGCGATAGTGGGTCGCCACGGCCAATGCCGGTCTTCCCTCGCCGACGAGGTAGCGGGCACACCCACGATGCAACGCTCGCCGCTCGACGGGCGCGACGTCCGCGTACACCGCCTCACGGACGAGATCGTGACGGAAGAACACTTCACCGTCGGCAAGCGCCGAGCAGTCCGTTGTCGATGCCCTCGCGCGCGAGCAACCCGACCTGCGCGTCCGAGAGATTGCCCAGTAGCCGACCCGCATCGCAGGTAGCCAGCGCACGTCCCCACACGGCGCACAGCCGCACCAAGTCCGCCGCCTGACCCGAGACCCCGTCCAAGCGCTCGCGCACGCCGACCGACAACTCGGCGTACAGATCGCCGACGGCCGCCGACAAGGACGGCGCGTCGGGCGACTCGACGACACCATCGGCTGGTGGCTCCGAGAAGGGCACGGACAAGGGAGCGGACAAGGGCACCGCCAAGGCCGACTCGAAGAGCAGCGCTTCCTAGGGCACTGCCGCCCAACGCAATTCGGATGAGCCTCCTCCATCGCCCAGATGGAGGAGGCTTTCCGGCTGACTGGTCATTGGATCGTTGGGGGTTGGGGCCACGGACCTGGTGACGCCGGAGGGCTGATGCCCATCGTCGCCTTGCGTTTAGGGCAGCCGCGGATCGATCAGGTACTTGCTGCCCTTGCCGACGGCCATGTCCTCGAGGCTCTCCACCAGCCGGTCCAGCGGCCGCACCTCGGTGATCAGATCCTGGCCGTCGAGCTGGCCGCTCTCGATCAGGCGAAGCGCGCGCTCGACGTAGAGCGGTTCGTGGTGGAACACGCCCTTGATCGTGTACTCGAAGTAGTGCATGTCGTTGGCGTTCAAGGAAAAGTGGGCGCCCACGGGCGGGCCGCCGAACATCACTGCCGTGCCACCGGGACGAATGCACTTGGCCGTCTGCTCCCACACCGCGGGCAACCCGACAGCTTCGATCGCGACGTCTGCGCCCTTGCCGTACGGCGTCATCGCGCGGACGGCCTCGGCGACCTCGTCGGGACCGTTGTACTGCGAGATGTCGACGATCTCCTTGGCACCCATCTTCTTCGCCGCATCCAAGCGGTACGGCGACTGGTCGACGGCGATGACGTGCGCTCCGCGCAGTGTCGCGAGCTTGATGAACATCTGGCCGATGGGCCCCGAACCGTTCACTGCGACGACGTCGCCGAGTTCGATCCCGCTGACGTACATGCCGTGCACGACGGTGGCCAGCGGCTCCAGCGGTGCCACCGACGCGAAGGCCGTGCTGTCGGCGATCTGGTAGGTGTTGCGCGCCACGATGGGTTCGGGGATGACGACCTCTTCGGCGAAGGCGCCGTTGAGGAACTGCAGGTTCTCACACAGACTCTGCCTGTTGGCCTTGCAGGCCCAGCATCCGCCGCACGGGGCGGAGTTGGCTGCGACGACTCGCATCCCGGGTTCGAACGCGGTGACCCCAGAGCCCACCCGAGCCACCACCCCTGCGAACTCGTGGCCGAATGGCGCGGGGTAGCTCTTGAACAGCTTGTGGTGACCGCGACGATAGGCCTTCAGATCGGTGCCGCACGTCGCCGCGCCGTGGACGGTGACGGCGATCTCGCCGGGACCGGGATCGCGGGACTCGACTTCCTCGATCCGGAGGTCACCGGGCCCGTAGAACACTGCGGCTCGCATGTCGTTCATTCCCTTCGTCGGGCGGTCATCCCGCCACCGGTAGAAGATAACATTTAGTGCGTTTGATCTAACACTTTCGCTGGAGCTGGTTCGGTGAAGCGACCGCTGGTCGCGTCAGTGGATCCGGGGCGCGACCGTCACGTCGATGTCGCGCTTGCGTATGTCGTCGACGACATCGGCGGGGGTCTTCGAATCCACGACGACGTGGTCGAATTCATCGAGGGGGCACAATCGGAACATTGCGCGCCGCTCGAACTTCGTGTGGTCGACGAGCAGTACCTTGCTGCTCGCGACGCTCATCATCGACCGCTTGATGGACACCGTGTCCTGCTGCTGGTGGTAACAGGCGCCACCGATGACCGCGGAGGTGGACATGATGAGGACGTCGACGTACAACGCCGAGATCGCGTCGCTGGCCATCTGACCCATGAACGCGTTGCACCAACTGTGGTACTCACCGCCGACCAGAACCAGTTGGACGTCCTCGGCGTCGATGAGGGCGTTGGTCACGCTCAGGCTGTTGCTCACCACGGTCAGTGGCGCCTTCGCGGCCAACTGGTCGAGCAACGGCAGCAGGGTGGTGGAGTCGTCCAACATGACGGTCTGCCCCGGCTGCACGAAAGCCATTGCAGCAGCTGCCAGTTCCGCCTTCTCCGAACGCTGCTGGCTCCGGCGATAGGCATCGTTGGATTCGACGGTGCTCGACGGGAGCGCCGTTGCGGCGCCCCGCGACTTTCGCAGGACGTTCTGGGCTTCGAGCTGGTCAAGGTCGCGGTGCACCGTCATGACGCTGACGTTCAGCGTCCTCGCCAGATCCTCGATCGTGACGGTGCCCGCGGCCATGACGGCCTCGGTGAGGAGCCGGTGGCGCTGGGCCTGCCTGGACGCGGCCTTGCCAGCTCCGTCCATCTGCCCAGCTCCTCCCCGCCCTGCCCGTCTTGCGATCGTCACGGAGCCTATCGACCCGCCCCTAGTTCTCATTCGCCATATCGCCGGTCTGGAGATTCCTGTCGATCACGCGCCGCAACCGGTCAACATGCCGACCAGGAGGGCCGCTCCGGCGAGGCCGGCAAGGGTCGTCGATCGCTTGCTCAGCCTCATTGCGAAATCTCCTACGCCTTCTGGATCACATTTTCATGTGAAATTTAACATGACCGGAGTGATCCGAAGCAAGTGCGCGACCAAAAGTGGCTCCGATCACGTCCGCTTCGGCTGACCGTAGGTACCGAATTTCTCGACCACGATGGCCAACTGCTCGGGCGTGATCTCCCTGGGCTGACCCACGCTGGAGGCACGGAGCCAAACGTCGCACAGCCACTCCAGTTGACTCACCTTG
>JAOPWT010000318.1 GCA_025965555.1 Mycobacterium sp. | reverse complement strand
GATCAGCCCGACTACGGCACGGTGACGGTCGACGAGGCGGGCGTTCTGCACTACACCCCGAAGACGGGATGGACCGGGACGGACTGGCTCAACTACACCATCACCGACCAAGGCGGCTTGACCGACTACGCCAGCGTGAAGATCACCGTGACGGGCAAGGACGACGGAGGGACGCCGTCTGTGCCAGACGGCAAGTGGTTCACCGTCCGTCAGGACAGCACACTCAGCATGATCGTCGGCTACGGCGTACTCGGCCAGCAGGAACTACTCGAGGGGGTGGCTGCCGGACTCATCGATGGACCGGCGCACGGGTCGCTGCAACTGAACAAGGACGGTTCGTTCACGTATACGCCCACGCGCGGCTTCGTCGGCACCGATACGTTCACGTACTCCTACGGCACGTCGGAGTGGGGGGATGGACCCTTCACGGCGACGATCGAGGTGACACCGTCCGCGGGCCTATCGCTCGCCACGACGGGAGGAGGTGCGCAGCCCTCGTGCCAGAGCACCTGGTGGCCAGGGCAACACGGCCCCGACGAGGTGTGGCCGCTGTGCACCTACCCGGTCGTGCGCCGACTGTCGGACCGACTCTGAGAATGCCTCAGTCCTGCGCGGCCAGCACGCAGAACTCGTTGCCCTCCGGATCGGCGAGCACCACCCAGGATTCGTCGCCCTGACCGATGTCGACGTGTCTGGCGCCCTTGGCGACGAGGCGGTCCACCTCGGCCTGCTGATCGTCGGGCGTGAAGTCGAAGTGGATGCGGTTCTTCACGACCCTCGTGTCGGGCACGGCGAGGAACAACCAGTCCGGACCCGCGGTCGCGTGCAGGACGACGTCGCCGTCGTCAGTGGTCTCCGCAGGCCACCCGAGCACGTCGGCCCACCACTGGCCGAGCGCGTGAATGTCTGCCGCGTCGATGCATACCTCGGTCAAGCGCAGCGTCACGTCAGCAGCTCCTTCTTCAGGACCTTGCCCATCGCATTGCGAGGAAGGGCATCGACGATGCGTACCTCGCGCGGCCGCTTGTGTGCGGAGAGTTGTTGCGCGACATGGTCGATCAGTTCCTGCGGCGAAGCGGAGCCGACGACGAACGCCACGATCCGCTGGCCCAGGTCCGCGTCGGGCAGTCCGACGACTGCGACCTCGTCGACGCCTGCGTGCCCCAGCAGGACCGTCTCGATCTCCCCCGCCCCGATGCGGTACCCGCCGGACTTGATCAGGTCGACCGACTCCCTGCCGACGATGCGGTGCATGCCGTCACCGTCGACGACGGCGACGTCGCCGGTGCGGTACCACCCGTCGGCGCCGAGAACCTCGGCGGTGGCATCGGGCCGGTTCAGGTAACCGTCGAACAGCGTGGGACCGCGAACCTCAAGTCGCCCAATGGATTCGCCGTCATGGGCGACCGCGCCTCCGTCGTCACCGGCCAGTCGTGTCTGCACCCCGTCGATGGGAAGCCCGACCCAGCCCGGCCTGCGCTCCCCGTCGACCAGGGTGCTCAGCGTGATCAGGGACTCCGTACTCCCGTACCGCTCGACGGGGGCCTGGCCCGTCAACCGCACGATCTCGTCGAACACGGGAACCGGCAACGGCGCACTTCCCGACACCAGCAGCCGGGCCGACGACAGTGCCAGCGCCGCGTTCACGTCGCCCACGACGCGAGACCACACCGTCGGAACCCCGAAGTACAACGACCCACCCGCCTCCGCGTAGGCGGCGGGGGTCGGCTTCCCCGTGTGCACGAAGCGGTTTCCGATTCGCAGCGACCCGAGCAGGCCCAGGATCAGGCCGTGCACGTGGAACAGCGGGAGCCCGTGGACGAGAGTGTCGTCCGGCGTCCACGCCCAGGCCGCCGCCAGCGCATCGATGTCCGCGGCGATCGCCCGGCGACTGATCAGCACGCCCTTGGGCGGACCCGTCGTGCCGGAGGTGTACATCACCATCGCGGTGGAGTCCGGAGAGGGCTCGGCATAGCGGTGCCACGACCGCGCGTGCAGACGCACCGGGACGTGGGGCAGTCCTTCGGACTCGGCGGGTTCCTCCCCCAGCCAGGCCCGCGCACCGGAGTCGGTGAGGATGTGGCGGCGCTCGGCGGCCCCGACGTCGGCAGGCACCGGGACGACGGGGACACCCGCGATCAGACAGCCGGTGATGGCAAGCACCGTCGTCGCGGTAGGCGTGGCGAGGACGGCGACGCGGCCCGCGCCTGCGACCCGTTCGGCGACCGAGGTCGCCGCGCCGACGAGGTCGCTGCGACTCAACGTCGCACCGTCGATGCGCACGGCATCGCCGAGGTCGTGGCCGGCAGCGACGGCCGACGGGTTGAGTGAGGCCAGCAGCACGTGAGCGAGGCTACCGCGAGGCGGGATACTGGTGGCGTGGATCCCATCGAACGCACCAGTTCGCGCGAGATATACCGCAATGCCTGGATGGTCGTCCGAGAGGACGACATCCGCAGGCCCGACGGCAGCGTCGGCATCTACGGCGTCATCGACAAGCCGACCTATGCGCTGGTGATTGCGGCCGATGGCGATCGGTTCCAGCTCGTCGAGCAGTTCCGGTATCCGATCGGGTTGCGGCGTTGGGAGTTTCCGCAGGGCACCGCTCCTGGGTCGCTGGACGGTGAGGAACCTGCACCCGCCAAGCTGGCTGCCGACGAGCTTCGCGAGGAGACGGGGTTGCGGGCGGAGTCGATGAAGGTGCTCGGCCAGCTAGACGTCGCACCCGGCATGAGCAGCCAGCGCGGCTGGGTGTTCCTGGCGACGGGCCTCACCGAAGGCGAGCACGAGCGCGAGCACGAGGAGCAGGACATGCGCAGCGAGTGGTTCACCGGCGCGCAGATCGAGCAGATGATCGTCGACGGCACCATCACCGACGCTCAGACCATCGCGGCGTGGACATTGCTGCGGCTGCGCTCGGTCACCTGAGCTCGGCATCGTCGCGCATGGCGCTGGCGATGATCTCGCCGACCGACGGCAGCGAGCCGTGCCTGCGGCGGATGACGTCGGCCACCAACGCCGTCCAGCCGGTCTGGTGGCTGGCCCCGAGTCCGGTCCCATCGTCACCGTTGAAGTACTCGAAGAACAGCACGCCGTCACGCCACCGCGGGTCGGTCTGCAGTCGGTCGATCGCGCCGAAGCACGTTCCTGAGCCCGTGGGGTATTCGATGGTGAAATCGTCGCCGAAGAACTCGTGGTAGCCAGTTCGAGTTGCCCGGGCCGCCCCTCAGTGGCGCCGCTCGGCGAGTGCCCGCAGGAAGAACGTCAAGTTGGCGGGCCGTTCGGCGAGTCGACGCACGAAGTAGCCGTACCACTGGGTGCCGAACGGTACGTACACCCTGACGTGGTTGCCCTCGTCGGCGAGCCTGCGTTGCTCGGCGTCGCGAATCCCGTACAGCATCTGGTACTCGAAAGCGTCTACGCCCCTGTTGAATTCGCGGGCCAGGGCGGGCACCGCGTCGATGATCGACGGGTCGTGTGAGGCCACCATCGGATAGCCCTGGCCGGACATCAGCACGCGCAGGCAGCGCAGATAGGACGCGGTGACCTCCTCGGCGCCGCGGTACGCCACCGAGGCGGGTTCGTCGTACGCGCCCTTGCACAGGCGGATCCTGGCGCCGGACGCCGCGAACTCCTCGCAGTCACCCTCGGTGCGCTTCAGGTAGGCCTGCAGAACCGTTCCGAGCCAGGGGAAGTCGTTGCGCAGCTCGCGCACGATCGACAGCGTCGAATCGGTGGTGGTGTGGTCCTCGGCGTCGACGGTCACCCACGCGCCGAGATCGCGCGCCTTGGTGCAGATCGCGTGCGCGTTCTCGGTGGCGATCTTCTCGCCGTCGCGCGGGAGCGCCTGCCCCAGCGCCGACAGCTTGAGCGATACCTCCAGCGGTCGCGGGCCGTCTCTGGTTTCTGCGCGCTCGCCGAGCGCGTCGAGAAGCTCGACGTAGGCGCGCGTGGTGGACTCGGCGGCATCGGAGTCGGTGACGTCCTCGCCGAGGTAGTCGATCGAGACGTAGCGGCGCGAATCTCTCAGCTCGGCAACCGAACTCAGTGCATGCCCGACAGTCTCACCCGGGACGAAGCGGTGCACCACCTCACGGGTCACGGGCAAGCGTTCCGCCGTGCGGCGCAGACCGTCGGACTTGGCGGCGGCAAGGATCGCCGGGCGGGCGACCTGCTGGAAGAGGCCCATCGTCATCCCTCCATGTGGGGGTAATCGTGGGTCACCGGCGGGACGAACGTCTCCTTGATGGATCGCGCCGACGTCCAGCGCAGCAGATTCAGTGGCGAGCCTGCCTTGTCGTTGGTACCCGACGCGCGGGACCCGCCGAACGGCTGCTGCCCCACGACGGCCCCGGTGGGCTTGTCGTTGACGTAGAAATTGCCTGCCGCGTAGCGCAACCGGTCCTCGGCGGCCAGCACGGCCGCCCGGTCGTCGGCGATCACGGCACCGGTCAGCGCGTACTTCGAGCCGGTGTCGACGACACCGAGCACGTCGTCCCAGCGGTCGTCGTCGTACACGTGGACGGCCAATATGGGGCCGAAGTACTCTTCGGAGAACGCCTCGTCGGTGGGGTCGTCGGACAGCAGCACCGTGGGGCGCACGAAATACCCTTCGCTGTCGTCGTATTCACCACCGACGGCGATGGTCACGCCGGAGGCGCCCTTCGCGCGCTCGATGGCGTTGACGTTCTTGATGAAGGAGCGCTCGTCGATCAGCGCGCCACCGTAGTTGGACAGGTCCGTCACGTCTCCGTAGGCGAGTTGCTCGGTGGCGCCGAGGAAGTCGTCGCCCATCTGCTGCCACACCGACCGGGGGACGAAGGCCCGCGAGGCTGCCGAGCACTTCTGCCCCTGATAGTCGAAGGCGCCTCGAATGAGCGCGGTGCGCAACACGTCCGGACGCGCCGAGGTGTGGGCCACGACGAAGTCCTTGCCGCCGGTCTCGCCGACGAGCCGCGGGTAGGTGTCGTAGCGGTCGACGTTGGCACCGACCTCACGCCACAGGTGCTGGAACGTCGCGGTCGAACCGGTGAAGTGGATCCCCGCCAGCCGAGGATCGGGCAGCACGACCTCCGAAACGGCGTATCCGTCGCCGGTGACCATGTTGATCACCCCCGGCGGAAGACCGGCCGCCTCGAGCAGCTGCATCGTCAGATAGGCCGAGACCGTTTGCGTCACCGATGGTTTCCACACGACGGTGTTGCCCATCAGCGCAGGCGCGGTCGGCAGGTTGCCTGCGATGGCGGTGAAGTTGAAGGGGGTGATCGCGTACACGAAGCCTTCGAGCGGGCGGTAGTCGGTGCGGTTCCACACCCCGCGGGCGCTGACGGGTTGCTGCGCCATGAGCTGGCGGGCGAACGCCACGTTGAACCGCCAGAAGTCGGCGAGCTCGCACGACGCGTCGATCTCGGCCTGGTACGCCGTCTTGGACTGGCCGAGCATGGTGGCTGCGGCGAGCTTCTCTCGCCAGGGGCCGGCCAAAAGGTCCGCCGCGCGCAGGAACACCGCGGCTCGCTCGTCGAACGGCGTCGTCGCCCACGCCCGCTTGGCGGCGATCGCGGCGTCAACGGCAGCGGTCGCCTCGGCGTGACCGGCATTGGTCAGGGTGCCCAGCACCGCGCTGTGGCGATGGGGCTGGACGACGTCGATGCGGTCACCATTGCCCATGGTGTGCCTGCCCGCGATCACGTGGGGCAGATCGATGGGGCCCGCGGCGTTCTGGGCGGTCAGCTCGGCGACGAGCCTGGCGCGCTCCGGGCTGCCGGGCGCGTACTCGTGCACCGGTTCGTTGGTGGGGACCGGGACGTCGGTGACGGCGGAGATCGCAGAGACGGCACTGAATGCACTCATGTGATCAGGGTCTCCCATTTCAGCGCCGCGCCCGTTGGCCGATCGGACAAACAATTAGGTGATGGCCCGTAGGATCGGCCAATATGACGGCAGTCGGTGTCGGACTCGGTCAGCTGCTCCTCGCCCTGGACGCGACCATGGTGACCTTGGTGGAGGCCCCGCGCGGCCTTGACCTACCGGTGGCGTCGGCCGCGTTGATCGACGCCGACGACGTCCGACTCGGTTTGGCGGCCGGCGCAGGTTCTGCCGACGTGTTCTTCATCCTCGGAGTCGGCGACGACGACGTGCTCGCCTGGCTGGTCCAGCAGACGACACGACGCATACCCGCTGCGATCTTCGTCAAGGAGCCATCCGACGCCGTGGTGGCCCGTGCCGTCGCCGCGGGCACGGCCGTCGTCGCCGTCGAGCCGAGGGCCCGTTGGGAGCGGTTGTACCGCCTGGTCGATCACGTCTTCGAACACCACGGCGACCGGGCGGACCCGTTGTACGACTCGAGCACCGACCTGTTCGGACTGGCACAGTCGATCGCCGACCGCACTCACGGCATGGTGAGCATCGAGGACGTCCAGTCGCACGTTCTCGCGTACTCCGCCTCCAATGACGAGGCCGACGAGTTGCGGCGGCTGTCGATCCTCGGTCGCGCAGGCCCGCCCGAGCATCTGGCGTGGATCGGCCGGGCAGGCATCTTCGACGCCCTGCGCGCCACCGGCGACGTCGTCCGGGTCGCCGCCCGGCCCGAACTCGGCTTGCGGCCCCGCCGCGCGGTCGGCATTCATCACGTGGCGCCGGACCGCAGGCGCGGGCCGGTGTTCGCGGGCACCATCTGGCTGCAGGAGGGGACCCGACCGCTGGCCGAGGATGCCGACGACGTGCTACGCGGCGCCGGAGTGCTTGCCGCGCGGATCATCTCGCGACTGGCCGCCACCCCATCGACGCACGCGGTGCGGGTTCAGGAACTCCTCGGATTGCGCGACGCGGACTTCGATGACACGAAGGTGGCCGACATCGCGCGAGAACTCGGCATCGCGGCGGACGGGCGCGTCGCGGTGATCGGCTTCGACGGCGCCGCGGGTGGGCCAGCCAGGTTCGCCGACGTACTCGCGCTGAGCGCCAGCGCCTTCCGACGGGACGCGCAGGTCGTGGCGGGCACGTCGCGCGCCTACGTGCTGTTTCCGCACACCGGAAAGGCGTCCGCAGTGTCGTCGTGGATCCGTGGCACCATCGGCGCCCTGCACTCCGAACTGGGGTTGGAGCTTCGGGCCGTAATCGCTGCTCCCGCAACGGGTCTGGCGGGCGTCGCGACGGCACGCGCCGAGGTCGACCGCGTACTCGACAGCGCCGAACGTCATCCCGGCGCCATCGGTCAGGTGACGTCGCTCGCGGAATCGCGCACCACTGTGCTGCTCGATGAGATCGTCACGATGATCGGCGCGGACGACCGCTTGGTCGACCCGCGCGTTGGTGAGCTACGCAAGAAGGATCCGGTGCTGGCCGACACCCTGCGGGCCTATCTCGACAGCTTCGGTGACGTCGCGGCCGCTGCCTCGTGGCTGCACGTGCACCCGAACACGGTCCGCTATCGGGTGCGCCGGATCGAGGAGGCACTGGGTAGCTCGCTGACCGACCCCGACGTGCGGCTGTTGCTTTCGCTGAGCCTGCGAGTGACTGGCTAGCCGTTGCGCCGAACGTGGATTACCCCCACGCTTTCGGCACGAAAG
>JAOPWT010000303.1 GCA_025965555.1 Mycobacterium sp. | reverse complement strand
TCACCACCGCCACCTGATCGTTGAAGTCGATCATTCAGGCCTACCCTTCGCCGGTGGGCGTGAACGTTACGTGCAGGTCTGACAGGCCGCGCATGATGAACGTGGGATCGTAAGTGTAGGTGCGCTTTTCGGCCGGACCGTGGACCGAATCGTCGATCTGAATGTCGGTCATCCGATCGAGGATTCGATTGAACGAGATTCGCGCCTCCGACCGCGCCAGCGGAGCTCCCGGGCACGAATGAGCGCCGCGCCCGAACGCGACGTGCTCGCGTACGTTGCGCCGATCGTGCTGAAACTCATGAGGATTATCGAACTTTCGCGGATCGCGATTGCTCGCCCCCGGCAGCATCATCAAAATCGTACCGGCCGGGATATCCACGCCACCAATACTCGTCGTCTTGCCGGCGAGACGAAAGTGGCTCTTCACGGGGCTCTCCGTGCGCAGCGCCTCCTCGAGAAAATTAGGAATGCGGGCGCGATCGTCGCGAAGCGCCAGCTGAATGTCCGGCCGCTCTCCCATTACCCGCATGCCGGTGCTGAGCAGTTTCGTCGTCGTCTCCATACCCGCGGCGAACAGGAACGTCGCGAGCTTGACGACCTCCTCGACCTCGGGCACCGCGCCGTCGGGGTAGGTCGCTGCGGCGAGTTCGGTCAGCACGTCCCCGCGCGGCTCTCGGCGCCGATCGCTGATGTACTCCCTGAACTTGTCGTCCAGCCACATCAGTGGGTTGTGGGCGACGGTGTCTTCGCCGCCGATTTCCCCGACGACCTCATTGCCCAATGCCCTCCGGAATTCGTCGTGGTCCTCGAGCGGAACGCCGAGCAGGTCTGCGATGACCAGCATCGCGAACGGCTTGGCGTACTGCTCCATGAACTCGCATGATCCGTTGCCGATGAACGTGTCCAACTGTTGATCGGCCAACCGCCACATGAAGTCTTCGTTCCCGCCCAGTCGCTTCGGGGTGATCAGCTTGCTGAGCAGACCGCGCGTCTTGGCGTGGTCGAGCGAATCCATCGTGACGACGTGCTCGGCCATCGGAATCTCGGCGCGATGCGCGTCGATCTGCGCGCTGATGTCGTCACCCTCGGGCGTGAAGGGAAGGGGCGGGAACGGCCCCGCGACGGCGACGCAGGACGACATGACGGGATCCTTATAGGCCGCAAGCGCTTCGGCGTGGCCGGTGACTGCGACGACGCCATGGGGGGTGGCCGGTCGTTGCCTCGGCCAGGTGATGCTGCTTTTGCAGCTGGATCGCCAGTGCGATGGCATCGTCGACCGTCAGCTCCTGCGGCCCTGACGGTTCCACCGCTATCCGACCTTGTTGGCCTGCAGGTCGAACTTGAAGTGCTGCCCCTCATCGAGCGATCCGTCGGGTCGCTGCGGCTTGTACTCGAGATCGACCTTGGCGAACTTCAGGCTGACGGATTCGGCGTATGGCTGGTCCTCGGAGCCACCGTGGCTGACAGCGGTGATCGTCACGTCGTTCAGCTTGACGATGAGGAACTCCTGCTGCCCCTTGCCCGCTTTGCGGTGGGTGATCGTCGCGTCCTTGATGTGCAGTCCGGTCGCGCACACCTTGAGGAGTGCGGGGGTGGCCTTGTCGATGCCGTGCACGATCGACAGCTCCTGGAACGTTGCCCTGCCGACGCCTGATCCGCTGCCCGATCCGGACGGCCCAGCGTTCGCGACACCCCAGGAGAACGAGAGCACCTCGATCTCGTCCTTGTGCTTGGCATCAAGCGATTCGCCCTTGATGTCACCGATCTTCGCGAAGATGTTCCGTGGCCATTGACGCCTCTCCCCTGCAGCTATCGGCACGATCTAGAGACTGCGCGCGGCCCAAATCGACCTATTCGGCACTATTTAGCCATCTGCTGCATCAAGCCGGTTGCGACCGCCGGTTGTCCTTCAGAGCGTCGCCGTCGACTGGGACCAGTCACTGCAGCTGCGCCAAATTCCCAATTGAGTGCCGCGGTTCTCCCCCTGGACCGCCAATCCGGTCCCTCGTCGACTACCAAGCGCTAACGTTTTTGTCGTCGTGACCGACCATTGGGAGGCGACGTGGACGGCTATCGGACTGTGGTGGTGGGAACCGACGGTTCCGACTCCTCATTGCGCGCGGTCGACCGCGCCGGCGAGGTCGCAGCGCAGGCGAATGCGAAGCTGATCGTCGCCAGCGCGCATGTGACGGCGGTCGAAAAGGGCGGCTGGTCAAGAGCACCATCGCACGATCGTGTGTCTGACCCCCGCGCCGCCGACGCACTTGGCGGCGAGGGCTACAAGTTGCACGGCAGTGCGCCCGTATACGCGATCCTTCGGGAGGCACATGACCGGGCCAAGGCTGCTGACGCTCGGGACATCGAGGAGCGGGCGATAGAAGGCGCACCAGTCCACGCACTGGTGAAGCTGGTCAAGGAGGTCAACGCGGACCTGCTCGTCGTCGGCGACGTGGGACTGGACACGGTTGCCGGACGGTTCCTGGGTTCGGTGCCCGCCGAGGTCGCCCGCAAAGCCAGGATCGACATCCTTATCGTCCACACGGCCGACTAGGGGTGGGTGGCTCACCGTACCGACTCACCAATAGCGGACGGCACCCTGAAACATCTTCGCCAGCAACGATTTATCGCACTCGATCGGCGCGTTTTGCAGGAGACGTGCGACCTAGACCGCGGAGTCGATCGCGGCAGGTATAGAAGCAACGTTCTTGCGG
>JAOPWT010000283.1 GCA_025965555.1 Mycobacterium sp. | reverse complement strand
TGATCACGAGCCAGTCGTTCGGTCATCTCCCGCATCATTCCCGACGATTCCAGCCTGCTGGCCGCGGCGGTGAGCGCCGGGTGGGTCAGGTAGTACAGCGTCGGAAACGGCGTTCCGTCAGGCAGTCTCGGTGCCGTCTTGACGACGCCCGGTTGGCCGTTCGGACAGCGGTAGGCGATCTCCAGGACGCCGCGCGGCTCGCGGCCCAGTTGGAGCGCGACGGCATCGAGATCGGGTTGGTCAACCACCGGGAGGTGGAGGGACGGCGGGCGGCGGCGGAGGTAACTCGGGCGCCTGCGGAATCTGCGAAACCCCGTGCGGCGCATCGGCGATCGTGTGCCACAGCGAGGTGTACCACGGCTGGCCGCTCGGCGGCTTCGCCGGGTCGGTGCCCACCGGGGTCGCCTGCGGCATGTCGCTCGGCGGCAACTGCACCTGGTAGGGAATGTCGCCGGGCATGACGAAACCGAGCCGCTCCCTCGCCTGCGCCGCGATGTAGACGGGATCGGCCAGCTTGACCTTCTGCTGTTCGAGATCGGTGATCTGCGAACGCAATTGGGCCTGCGCGTCAGTCAGCTGCTTCATCTCGGTCCGCTGCCCGAAGTAGGTCCGCACCGGCCCGGCGATGGTCAGCGTCAGCACGCACACCACGACCGCAAGGATCGCGGCGCGCCTGGCCGCCGAACCCAGCCGCTGCTCCGACTGCTGTTCGGCCGCCTCGGCAATCGCCCTCTTGATCGGTTCGATGACGCCCGTGGGTGCGTCGTCCTCCTCGATCTCGGGTAGTGCCTCCGGTGCGGGCCGCGGCTCTATCGCCCGCGGTTCCCGTCGAATCGGAGATGCCCCGCGAGGTCGGCCGCCACCCTTGCCCGGTCGCGACGCCGGAGTGCGCCGCTTCGGGTCGGGCCGCTTCGCGTCGGGCATGAACTGAAACCTCCGCCCCGAAACTATCTGGTCTCGACGGAGAAACGCGGGAACGCGAGGTCACCCGCGTACCGCGCGGCGTCGCCCAGCTCCTCCTCGATGCGCAGCAACTGGTTGTACTTGGCAACGCGCTCACTGCGGGCGGGGGCACCGGTCTTGATCTGCCCGCTGCCCACGGCGACGGCCAGGTCGGCGATGGTGGTGTCCTCGGTTTCGCCGGAGCGGTGGCTCATCATCGTGCGGTACCCGCTGTTGTGGGCGAGCGAGACGGCGTCCAACGTCTCGGTGAGCGTGCCGATCTGGTTGACCTTGACCAGCAGCGCGTTGGCCGCGCCCTTCTCGATGCCCTCTTCGAGGCGCTCGGGATTGGTGACGAAGAGGTCGTCACCGACGATCTGGATGCGGTCACCGATCTCGGTGGTCAACGACACCCAGCCGTCCCAGTCGTCCTCGGACAGCGGGTCCTCGATCGACACCAGCGGGTAGGCGTCCAGCAGTCCGGCGTAGAACTCCGTCATCTGCGCCGCCGTGCGGGTCTGCTTCTCGAAGGCGTAACCCGTGCCGTCGGTGTAGAACTCGGTCGCGGCGACGTCGAGCGCCAGCGCCACGTCGGCGCCGAGCTTCAGACCGGTCGCCTCGATGGCCGAGCTGATCAGGTCGAGCGCCGCCTTGGTGCCCGCGATGTCCGGCGCGAAACCACCCTCGTCACCGAGACCGGTGGCCAGACCCTGCTTCTTGAGGACCGACTTCAACGAGTGGTAGACCTCGGCGCCCCACCGCAGGGCCTCCTTGAACGACGGCGCACCGATGGGCGCGACCATGAACTCTTGCACGTCCACGCCGGTGTCCGCGTGCGCGCCGCCGTTGACGATGTTCATCATCGGCACGGGCAGGATGTGGGCGTTGGGCCCGCCGAGGTAGCGGAACAACGGGAGTCCGGCGGCGTCGGCGGCCGCCTTGGCGACGGCCAGCGATACTCCGAGGATGGCGTTGGCGCCCAGGCGGGACTTGTCGGGCGTGCCGTCGCAGTCGAGCAGTGCCTGGTCGACCAGCCGCTGGTCGTCAGCGTTCAGGCCGATCACGGCGGGTGCGAGTTCACTCAGCACGCCTGCCACGGCCTTCTCAACGCCCTTGCCGCCGTAGCGATCACCGCCGTCGCGGAGTTCGACGGCCTCGTGCTCGCCGGTCGAGGCGCCAGAAGGCACCGCGGCGCGCGCGGCGGAGCCGTCGTCGAGTGCGACCTCGACTTCCACGGTCGGGTTGCCCCTTGAGTCGAGAATCTCTCGCGCTGCGATCTGCTCGATGACGGGCACTGACGTCTCCTCGCGTGGTGCTGATGCGGACGTGCACAGCCTAGAGGCTGAGGTTTCGCCCCGCCGAGAGAGCTACAGCGAGTGGCCTTCGGCGTACGCAGTCGCCCAGTCGCGGACCGTCCTGGCGTACTGGTCGGACAGGTTGTAGGCACGCAGCGCGTCCATCCAGCCTCGCGGTTTGGCCAGGTTCTTGCCCCGCCAGCACAGGTAGCCCGCCGCTGACAGCGCCGCGTCGTCGATGTTGTCGGGGCTGACGACGTCGTCGTTGTTGGCGTCGACGCCGTACAACTTCCAGGTCTCCGGGATGAACTGCATGGGACCCATCGCCCGGTCCATCAGCGGATCGCCGTCCAGCTTGCCGCGGTCGGTGTCGGGGATCGCCATGTTGCCCATCGAGCCGTCCAGCCGGACACCGCGGATCGGTGGCGTCACGTCACCGTTGGGCGCGATCGTGGCGGCGCGGTACGTGCCGTGGTGGCTTTCGACCATGCCGATGCCCGCGAGCGTCGTCCATGCCAGATGGCACTTCGGGTTCTCCACCTCGGCGACGCGCGCCGCGTAGGCGTAGGCCTCCAACGCCGTCGCCGGGATGCCCAGGGCTGCCGAACGTTCGGCGGCCCAGTGACGCAACTGGTCGGCGGGCCTGCCCTTGGCGTGCGTGTCCACCTGCGGCACCGGGTCGCCCGGCGGCGGCGGCACGCCCTCGGGGATCGGAATACCCGCCTGCCACGAGCACGACGAGGCCATCAGCAAAACCGTAGCGACGACAACCGCGACGGCCCGCAGCCAACGCACTGACGTCACCTGACTCCCTTGACACACTCGGATCCCTGCCATCGTCCCATGGGTTTCGATGGTCTCCGCGTCACTGATTGGCGAGGCGTACAGTTCGTCCACTCACCTTGCTAAGGTGAGGCACACCTAGCCATGGCTAGGCAATGCTGGGTAACCAACTCTCTCGTAGCAAGGACGCACGCATGACCTCGGTCGGGGACGTCTCGGTGTCACTTCTGGCTGCCGGTCCCAGCATTTCGTCGCAGCTGTTCGGCAGCGCACTCATCGGCGTGCGCGAGGGCCTCGAAGGCGCCATAGTCGTCACCATTCTGGTGGCGTTCCTGGTCAAGTCCAACCGCCGCGACGCCCTGAAGTGGGTCTGGCTCGGAGTCGCTGCAGCGGTCGTCATGACCGTGGCGGTGTTCCTGGCCATCCAGTTCGGCGAGAACACCATCTCGGGTCTCGGCGCCGAGGCCATCGCAGGCGTCGCGTCGCTGGTGGCCGTCGTCATCGTCACCACGATGATCATCTGGATGAAGAAGGCCTCCGCCAGCATGTCGGGGCAGCTGAAGGGTGACATGTCGAAGGCACTCGAGGCGGGTGTGTTCGCGGTGTTGTCCCTCTCGTTTCTGGCCGTCGGTCGCGAGGGCGTCGAGACAGCTCTGTTCATGGTCGGCTTCGCCGACGCCAAGACCCTCTGGCCGCTGACGGGCCTCATCATCGGTGTCCTCGCCGCGGTGGCGATCGCCTTCGCGATGTACCGCGGCGCGCTGCGCATCAACCTGGCGAAGTTCTTCTCTTACACCGGCGCGTTCCTGGTCGTCGTCGCGGCGGGCATCCTGTCCTACGGCATCGGTGCCCTGCAGACCGTCGGCTGGATTCCCGGGCTGTCCAGCCGGGCGGTCGACATCAGCTCCTGGTTCGACTGGTCGTCGTGGTACGGCCAGGTCATCGAGGGCGTCTTCAACGTGACGCCGACCCCGACCTGGCTCCAGTTCCTCGGCTGGACGCTGTACCTCGTCATCGTCCTCATCGTCTTCCTGCGCCCCACGAAGGCGCCCGCGAAGCCGGCGGACACCCCGCCGCCGGGCACTCCCGGCGTCGGCTCCGATCTCACGCCAGAGCCGGAGCCTTCTACCACATCCGAAAGGTCGTCTAGATGAACGTCTCCCCCCTGGCCGCGAGGGCAGGCGTCGCCGCGGCGGCCGCCCTGATGACGGGCATCTCCCTCGTCGGCTGCCAGGCCAAGGAAGCCAAGACCCCCGCCAGTGGCGGCGGCGACGGCACCGCGGCGCCGGCGGAGATCACGGTCAACGCGTCCGACAGCACCTGCGAACTCTCCGGCACCACCGCCGTCACCGGGCCGAGCACCTTC
>JAOPWT010000261.1 GCA_025965555.1 Mycobacterium sp. | reverse complement strand
GGGCGTCATGGCCGAACTCGTGATTCCCTCCGACCTCAAGCCCAAGGACGGACGCTTCGGCTCCGGCCCGTCGAAGGTGCGCCCCGAGCAGTTGCAGGCGCTGGTCGATGCCGGCCACCTGTTCGGCACGTCGCACCGCCAGGCTCCCGTGAAGAATCTGGTCGGTCGCGTGCGCGACGGCGTCAAGCAGCTGTTCTCGGTGCCCGACGGCTACGAGGTCATCCTCGGCAACGGCGGTTCCACCGCATTTTGGGATGCCGCCGCGTTCGGCCTGATCGACAAGCGCTCGCTGCACCTCACCTTTGGCGAATTCAGCGCCAAGTTCGCGTCCGCAGTCGCGGCCAACCCGTTCCTCGGTGACCCGATCATCGTCAAGGCGGACCCGGGCAGCGCACCCGAGCCGCAGTCCGACCCCTCGGTCGACGTGGTGGCGTGGGCACACAACGAGACCTCGACGGGCGTCGCGGTGCCGATTCAGCGGCCCGCCGGCGACGCGCTGGTGGTCATCGACGCGACCTCGGCGGCAGGCGGCCTGCCCGTCGACATCACCGATACCGACACCTACTACTTCGCACCCCAGAAGAACTTCGCGTCCGACGGCGGGCTGTGGCTGGCGATCATGAGCCCGGCCGCACTGGCCAGGGTCGAGCAGATCGCGGCATCCGGCCGATGGGTGCCCGACTTCCTGTCGCTGCCGATCGCCGTCGACAACAGCCTCAAGAACCAGACGTACAACACCCCGGCGATCGGCACGCTAGTGCTCATGGCGAATCAGCTCGACTGGCTACTCGGCAACGGTGGCCTCGAATGGGCGGTGAAGCGCACGGCGGACTCCTCCGGGCGGCTCTACTCGTGGGCCGAGAAGACCAGCTACACCACCCCGTTCGTCGCCGACACCGCACTGCGGTCGCAGGTCGTCGGAACCATCGACTTCACCGACGCGGTGGACGCCGCCGCGGTGGCCAAGGCGCTTCGCGCCAACGGCATCGTCGACACCGAGCCCTACCGCAAGCTGGGCCGCAACCAGCTTCGGGTGGCGATGTTCCCCGCCGTGGATCCCGACGACGTCAGCGCCCTGACGGCTTGCGTGGACTGGGTCGTCGAGCGCCTCTGAACCTGCCAGCGTGTCAGGGCGGTTACGGGACGATAACGAAGTAGGGTGACGGGTTAAGCCGCCCTAGGAGGTCGCACATGCGGGAACTGAAGGTCGTCGGACTCGACGTCGATGGCAAACGCATCATCTGCGAAACGGCCGACTCGGTAGAGAAGTTCGTTCTCCGTCCAGACGACCGTCTCCGCGCCGCGGTGAACGGTGACCGGTCTGCTGCCATGCCCATTCAAGTCGAGGTCGAGGTTCCAAACGTGCTGACGCCCAAGGAGATTCAAGCCAGGATCCGCGCCGGCGCGTCCGTCGAGCAGGTCGCGAGTTCGGCGGGCGTCGAAACCAGTCGGGTCGAGCGGTTCGCCCACCCGGTGCTGCTGGAGCGCTCCCGCGCGGCGGAGCTCGCCACCGCGGCTCACCCCGTGCTCGTCGACGGCCCCGCGGTGCTGACGCTGCTCGAGACCGTGACGACGGCCCTGGTGGCGCGTGGACTCGATCCCGATGCCACGTCATGGGACGCCTGGCGCAACGAGGACGGTCGCTGGACGGTCCAGCTCGCGTGGAAGGCGGGCCGCTCGGACAACGTTGCGCACTTCCGCTTCACCCCGGGAGCACACGGCGGCACCGCGACGGCGTTCGACGATGCCGCGGCCGAGCTCATCGATCCCAACTTCGATCGGCCGCCGCTGCGCTCGGTCGCACCGGTCCCCACCCTCGACCTGTCCCTCCCCGAGCCCGCACCCGCACCCGCAGCGGAACCTGCGGCCGCAGCGCCCGAGCCGGCAGAGGCCCAGGCGCCCGCGCCGAAGCCCCGCACGCGCAAGCGCAGGCCGGAGGTTCCCGGCTGGGAAGACGTGCTTCTCGGGGTGCGCTCCGGCACCCAGCCCTGAGCGCTTGCGCGAAGGGCCATCGGGTCCAGCCCTGAGCGCTTGCGCGAAGGGCCATCGGGTCCAGCCGCTACGCCACGACCGATCCGATGGCCATGGCGATCAACGCCAGCCACCCGACGGCCACCCCGACGCCGCTGCCGAGCACGAACCACCGCCATACCGGCCGGGTCCGCCAATCCCACACCGTCGGGGCCAGTCCGCCGACCGCGACCACGTTCAGCCCTACCGCCAGCAGCGGATGCACCTTGGTCAGGCCCAGGCTCAAGACGATGATCGCGCCAGCCGTCACCGCGGCGACGAACGCGGCCACCGTCAGCCCGGTCCCCCACGGCGTCGCTTCTTCGTTCACTCCGTCAACCTTCCCGGGACGCTGCGCTCTTCCCCGCAAGCGGGTGGACCCCCAACTCCGGACCCGAGCCTAGCTCGCTCGTAGAAGGCAAGCGCCGCAGCAGTAGCCACGTTCAACGAGTCCGTACCGCGCGCCATCGGGATGCGTACCCGCACGTCGCTGGCCCGCATGGTCCGCTCGTTGAGACCCGGTCCCTCGGCCCCGACCAGGATTGCCACCTTGTCGTCCGTGAGGGTGCCCATCGCGGCGGCCAACGTCTGCGCTGCGGGGTTCGGTGTCATCGCAAGGACGCGAAACCCGCTGTCCCGCAACATCTCAAGGTCATCGGGCCAACCGTCCGACCACGCGTAGGGCACCAGCAGGGCATGCCCCATCGACACCCGGACGGCACGCCGGTACAGCGGGTCGGCACACCCGCGACCGAAGACGATCGCGTCCACGCCCAGGCCCGCCGCGTTGCGGAACACCGAGCCGAGATTCTCGTGATC
>JAOPWT010000248.1 GCA_025965555.1 Mycobacterium sp. | reverse complement strand
CCATGGCGCTCCAACGCAATCCGATACCAGTCCGCGGCCTCCGAGAGCCGCCCCCCGCGCCGCAGCAGATCCGCCCGAATAGAGGCCACCGTGGCCGACTTCGCCAACCGCGGATCATCCGCGACCTCGCCCAGCGCCCGAAGCCCGGCAGGGAACCCATCCCGGAAGCCGACTGCCAGCGCGCGATTGGCCCGCGCGACGGGGGAGCCGGTCAGAGAGATCAGCCGGTCGTAGGCCGCGCAGATCAGGGTCCAGTCCGTCAGCTCCCACGAAGGAGCCGTCGCGTGCGCCGCGGCGATCACCGCCTGCGGCAGGTAAGCACCGGCCGAGCCCTCCGCCAGCCGGAGCCGCTCAAGACCCCGGGTGATTCGGCCGCGATCCCACCGGGACCGGTCCTGCTCGTCGAGCGGCACCAACGCGCCAGCGTCGTCCACCCTGGTCCCTCGACGAGAATCGTGAAGCAGCATCAGGGCGGCCAGTGCTTGGGCGTCGCGCTCGCCGGGCATCAACATGCACATCTCACCGCCGAGTCGCACCCCCTCGTCACAGAGCTCGTCGCGGATTGCCGAAGGCCCCGCCGTCGACCAGTACCCCTCGGTGAACACCGAGTAGATGCACGCCAGCACGGGCGGGACGCGGTCGGGGAGAAGCTCGGTGGGCGGCACCCGCAACGGGATGTTCGCTCCGCGAATCTTGCTCTTGGCCCTGGTGATTCGTTGCCCCACCGCGGCCTCGGACTGTAACAGCGCCCTGGCGATCTCGGGCACCGTCAGCCCGGAGATCAGGCGCAGCGTCAACGCCAATTGTGACGCCCCGTCGAGCGCGGGGTGCGCGCACGTGAACATCATCCGCAGCTCGTCATCGCGCACAGGATGCACGGGCACACCTTCGATGCGCGCCCAGGCGTTGTCGGTCACGGCGGCGAGTTCCTTTCCCGGCCGCACCGATTCGCGGCGAAACCGATCGAGGGCGCGGTTGCGGGCCACCGTCACGATCCACCCGCCGGGGTTGTCGGGCACGCCGTCACGCGGCCACGCCCGCAACGCCTCGGTGAAGGCCTCCTGGACGGCGTCCTCGGCGACGGTGAGATCACCTGACCAGCGGGCCAAGGCTGCCACCGCCGGACCCCATTCGCGTCGAAAGACGCCGTCCAGGTTGGTCATTCAGCGGAAGCTACAGGCCGGAGACACCGGCGAGCTGCCGTAGCTCCACCGACGTCGCCGGAATCATCGAGGCGATCTTGACGGCCTCGTCCCGGTCGCTGGCCGACAAGACGTAGAAGCCGTTGGCAACTTCGGCGCCCTCCACGAACGGTCCGTCGGTGAACGCCACCTTCCCGTCGCGCACCGTCACCGTCGTCGCGGTGCTCGGCGGATGCAACCCTGCGCCGCCCTTGACGTGCTCACCGGCGGCGGCCCCAAACTCGCCATGCCGTGCGACACCCTCCTGCCACTGCGGGGAACCCGGCGTCACCGGCACCTCCGGCGGCTCGAGGAGCAGCGCCAGCCAGTTCGTTCCCTGCAGCGGTGCCGTCGTGCCGTCGCCGGCCATCGGCCAGATCTCCACGGCTCCGTACTTCGCGGCCGGGATCTGGCCGGCGAGCCCGAGAGCCTCGTCGAGGTTGTCCGCCTCGAAGACGTAGTAGCCGCCGGCCACCTCGGCGCCCTCGGCGAACGGGCCGTCGGTGACGCTCGGCTTGTCCGGCCCGCCGGTGATGCGGACACCGGTCGCCGACGGCAGCAGCGCGTCGCCGCCGCGGATGAACCGCCCGGCGATCGCGTGGAAGTTTTGATAGGCCCCCATTTCGGCAGCCTGCTCGTCGGGGTCGGCGGGGCGGGTGTTCTCGGGGCTGAGCAGCAGTGCGAAGTAGTGCATCGGAGTACCTCCGGGATAGCGAGCAGAACCCTCTGTTCCACTCTCTACCCGTCCGACGAACGGCACGTCGGCAATCCGACACGTTCGGCGGCAGCAATCTTCCTGACGCTGGAGTCAATTGCCCTCTGTGACACACGCCACTGTGCGAACATGCCCAGGGGTCAGCGCTCGCGTGACCCGAAGGCGCGGTAACTGGAGGTCGGCAAATGCGTCGCACAATGCGTTCGATTGGCGTTCTATTCATCTCGATGCTGGCCGCGCTCGGCCTCGTCATCGGGTCGGCCTTCTCGGCTGCGCTTGCATTCGGAGCGGTCGCGCTGATCGTGCCGGGCACCGGCACCCCAGACGCGAACATCGTCACGAACTACCTTGAGAACGCCCGCGATCGCTATCTGACCACCACGGCCTGCGGCCCCACCGGAGCAGGGTGCCCCGACGCGAACCTGCAGGGCATCAACTACCCCGCTACCTTCTTCCCGCTCTTCATCTTCAACAACTGGTGCACGCTTTCGCGCTGCAACACCTGGGACGACTCGGTCGGGCAGGGCACGGCGGCCCTCAACACCGCCATCGATACGGCGCTGCACGGCCCCGGCAACAACGGTCAGGACGTCGTCGTCTTCGGCTACTCGCAGGGCGGGGCAGTGGTCGCCGACTCGCTCAACGGCTACATCAATTCGCTTCTCCCAGGGGACAAGGCGCGCATCCAGGTCGTCACGATCGGCGGCATCGAGAACCCCGACGGCGGACTGTGGCAGCGCCTCGGGCCCCTGGGCTACATCCCGTTCCTCAACATCAGCTTCAACCCACCGATGAACCCCGACACCGGCGTGAACTACACCAGCTACGGGTTCCAGTACGACCCAGTGGTCAACGCGCCCAAGTACTTCGGCAACCCCTTGGCGCTGCTGAACGCACTCGCCGCGTTCGAGAACGTGCACGGCTACTACCTGGTGCCCAATGGCAACGCTCCGACGGACACGCTGCCCTTTGGATACGACAACACCAGCCTGGCGGCCGCGATCGACTGCACGGGTGGCAATCCGAACTGCCGCACCGACAAGTACGGCAACACCTACGTCACGATCCCCGCGCTGACCTTGCCGATCTACAACCTGCTGCTCGGCGTGGCGCCCGCAGCGCTGAAGCCGTTGCTGCAGCCCATCGTCAACCTGCTGACGCCCGTGACCCGATTGCTGATCGACCTCGGCTACGACACCACCGGCGACCCGAGCGTGCCGAGCCCGCTGTCGGTGCTGCCGTTCAATCCGTTCACCATCAATCCCGTCACCTTCTCGGTGCAGTTCGTGCAGGCGATCGTGCAGGGGATCCAGGACGCGATCAACGGCGGACCGACGACCACGGTAACTCCGGCGACGACCACACCGGTCGTCACGTCGACGCTGGTCGCGCGGAAGTCATTGGTTCAGGCCGACACCACGCCGGTCGTCGAGACGACCGCGGCCACCACCGGGAAGACCGCCGACAGTGTCGACGCCCTGCATCAGGATGCCGGTGACCAGGCGGGGACCGACCAGTCGGCCACGGATAAGGCGACCACGGACACGGCGACCACGGACAAGGCGGCCACGGACACGGCGACCACGGACGCGGCCGCGGCTGCCGCCGACAAGGCCGCCGCTGACCAAGCTGCCGCGGACGCCAAGTCTGCCGCGGATGCGAAAGCTGCCGCGGACGCAAAGGCCGCTGCCGACCAAGCAGCAGCAGACAAGCAAGCCGCCGCCGAGAAGGAAGCAGCAGCCAAGGCCAAAGAGGCAGCTGACAAGGCGGAGAAGGACGCCGCGACGGCAGCTGTCGAGAAGGCGGCCAAGGACGCGGCCGAAAAGGCCAAGGCGTCGGCTGCTGCCAATGGTGCCGCTGCCGCCGGCGACACCGTGAAGGATGGCGCAAACGCCGCGACGACGACCGACACCACTCCGGCAACCGAGAGCGGCACGGGAGACTCGGAGAAGAAGGCAGCCTGACACAGCAGAACGCCCCCGCGAGTGCGGGGGCGTTCTCTTGTCTCTGATCGTCAGGCCACGGCGCCAGGCTTCAGATACGTGACCAGACTGACGTCGATGGTCTCGTCGATGAAGTAGTACTGGCAGCCCTTGAGGTACTTCATGTAGCGGAAGTAGTTCTCCTCGTCGGTGGCCGCGATCGCCTCGTCCTTGTGGGCCTCGAGTCGGTCGGCCCAGATGCCCAGGGTCTTGATGTAGTGATTACGCAGTGAGAAAGCCTCCGGGACGACGAAGCCGGCCTTCTCGCCGTGCTCGACCATCATCGACGTGCTCGGGATCCGGCCACCGGGGAAGATCTCGGTGATCATGAACTTGATGAACCGCGCCAAGTCGAACGTCAGCTTCTTGCCGCGCTCGGCCAAGTCGTACGGGTGGTACCCGACGCTGCTCTGGATCGTCATCCGGCCGTCGTCGGGCATGACGTCGAAACACATCTTGAAGAAGTCGTCGTAACGCTCGAAGCCGAAGTGTTCGAAGGCCTCGATGGACACGATCCGGTCGACGGGTGCGTGGAACTGCTCCCAGCCCTCGAGCCGGACGTCATGCGTGCGCTTGGTGTCCAGCTTGTCGAGCAGCTGGGTGCAGTACGCCTGCTGGTTCTTGCTCAGCGTCAGACCGATGACGTTGACGTCGTACTTCTCCATCGCCCGCTGCAGCGTCAGACCCCAGCCGCAGCCGACCTCGAGCAGCGTCATGCCCGGCTTGAGGTGAAGGCGCTCGAGGTGCTGGTCGACGTTCGCGATCTGCGCTTCGGACAGTGTGGCGTCCGGTCCGGTGAAGAACGCGCAGCTGTACTTGCGGGTCGGATCCTGGAACACCCCGAAGAAGTCATCCGACAGGTCGTAGTGAGCTTGGATGTCCTCGAAATGAGGAGTCATGTCCTTGATGCCGGTGGTGTCAGCCATGTCTCTCCTGCTGGGCCTTTCCTCATTACACGGCGCTATAGCCGATCACGTATCGAGCGCTACTGTGACCGCACCATACGTCGCCCGTGCCCGCGAATTGGGCAACTAGCCGTTCACCCTAGCGTTTTGCGGGTGTTTCACTCCAATTTGGTCGGCGACTTGGTGAACGTGAACTGATTCACGAAGGCCTGCCTCTGGGCGAAGAGCTTGGAGCACCCCGTCAGGTAGTGCATGTAGCGGTCGTAGACCTCTTGGCCCTGCAGGGCGACGGCGTCGTCCCGGCGGGCGCTCAGGGCGTCGGCCCACAGACTCAGGGTGCGCGCGTAGTGGGGTCGAAGCTCCTGCGTCCGGGTGAGCGTGAAGCCGGCCTTCTCGCCCATCGGGCCGATCATCTCGGCCTTGCACAGCTGACCGCCGGGGAAGATCTCCTTCATGATGAACTTCACGAATCGGAAGAGTTCCATCGTGAGCGGCACGTCGTTCGCCCTGGCGTACTCCATCGACATCCCACAGATGGTGTGTAGCAGCATCACGCCGTCGTCGGGCAGCACGCGGTAGGCCATGGCGAAGAAGTCGTCGTAGCGGTCGAAGCCGAAGTGCTCGAACGCGCCGATCGAGACGATCCGGTCGACCGGCTCGTCGAACTGCTCCCAACCGTTGAGCAGCACCCGCATCGAGCGCGGACTCTTGGAGTCGGCGAACAGCTTCTCGACGTGTGCGTGCTGGTTCTCGCTCAGAGTCAGGCCGACGACGTTGACGTCGTAGCGTTCGACGGCGCGCATCATCGTCGCGCCCCAGCCGCAGCCGATGTCCAGCAGCGTCATCCCCGGCTCGAGGCCCAACTTGCCCAGCGACAGGTCCATCTTGGCGAACTGCGCCTCTTCCAGCGTCATGTCGTCGCGCTCGAAGTAGGCACAGCTGTAGGTGTGCGTGTCGTCCAGGAACAACCGGTAGAAGTCGTCGGACAGGTCGTAGTGCGACTGCACGTCGTCGAAGTGTGGAACTAGGTCGGCCATCAGCAGGCCCGCCTTCCGGGTGATAGGACACGAAACCCGGTGGTCAAGGGGCATCGAGCTAACGCTAGTGCGCTTTTCGCAAATGTCATGGGCAGTACGTCGGCGCGCCCAGGTGCTACTTCTCCAGCGTGAACTGGCAGACGTCGATGTAGCCCTCGTGGAAGCCCTTCGCGCAGCCGGTGAGGTAGTGCATGTAGCGGTCGTACACCTCTTCGGACTGCACGGCGATGGCCTCGTCCCTGTGCGCCTCCAGCGCAGCTGACCAGTGATCCAGCGTCCTGGCGTAGTGCTTCTGCAGCGATTGCGTGCGGGTCAGGTCGAAGCCGGCCCTCGTCGCATACTCACCGGCCATCTCGGTGGTCGGAAGGTATCCGCCAGGGAAGATCTCGGTGAGGATGAACTTCACGAACCGCGCGATCGAGAACGTCAGCGGCAGCCCGGCCGCGGTCATCTGCGGGAGCGTCAGCGCGGTGATGGTGTGGAGCAGCATCACACCGTCATCGGGCAGCGCGTGGTAGGCCATCGCGAAGAAGTCGTCCCAGCGGTCCTTGCCGAAGTGCTCGAAGGCACCGATCGACACGATCCGGTCGACGGGCTCGTCAAACTGCTCCCAGCCCTGCAACAGCACTCGCTTGGAACGCGGGCTGTCGTGCTTGGCGAACTCGCCCTCGACGTGCGCCTTCTGGTTCTCGCTGAGGGTCAGGCCGATGACGTTGACGTCGTACTTCTCGATGGCCCGCAGCATGGTCGAACCCCAGCCGCAGCCGACGTCGAGCAGCGTCATGCCCGGCTCGAGGCCGAGCTTGCCGAGTGCGAGGTCGACCTTGGCGAGCTGGGCTTCCTCCAGCGTCATGTCGGCGCGCTCGAAGTAGGCGCAACTGTAGGTCTGGGTGGGGTCGAGGAAGAGACTGAAGAACTCGTCCGACAGGTCGTAATGCGCCTGTACATCCTCGAAGTGCGGCTTGAGGCCACCCTTCTTACGGGTAGTCGACATGGTGGAAAATGCCTCTCTTGGCTGATCAGGTGGCCCGGCCGCGTCGCCGATGACTCGCCAAGCCCCCTGATGCGCTCAACCGCGCACTCTACGCCGATGACGTGTACCCAGCCGAATCGACCGGGCACCGACTACGTCACCCTCCGCGACGCGTCAGGAGACCTCAGCAAACGTCGTCTTGAGCTCGCCGACGATATCGTCCCAGAGCGGTTCCGGCAGGTCATGGGCCATTCCGTCGAACAACACCAGCCGCGACCGGCGAATGGCCTTGGCAATGGCGCGGCCACCGGCGGGGCGCATCAACTTGTCCGCCCGACCGTGGATCACCACCGTGGGTGCGGTGATCTGCTTGTCGTACTCCAGCAGGCTGCCGCTTCCGAGGATGGCGCCGAACTGTCGCGCGACCCCGGCCGGGTAATACGAGCGCTCGTAGAACTCGGCGGCCTCAGCCACCATCTGTTCCTCGGGAACGGGGTAGGCCGGGCTGCCGATGATCTTGCCGACCCGCACCGAGTTGGCGATGACGCCTTCGCGTGAGGTGTCCTTGGGTCGAGTCGTCACGGCGCGCAGTTGCTTGGGGCCCGGCGGCGGGAGCATCGCCTGGTTGTTGCTCGAGAAGATGACGGCCAGCGTCTTGGTGCGCTGCTGATACCGCGCGGCGAAGATCTGCGCGATCATCCCGCCCATGGAACCGCCGACGATGTGGGCCTTGTCGATGTGTAGATGATCGAGCAGCGCTGCGGCGTCGTCGGCCATGTGCTCGAGCGTGTAGACCGCTTCGCTGCGCAAGCCGAACTGCGACCGCACCATCCGCGGCAACAACTTCGTCCCGGTATGACGACCCTCGACCTTGCTCGAAAGTCCGACGTCGCGGTTGTCGTAACGGATGACGCGCAGCCCCTGGTTGACCAGCCGTTCGCAGAAACCCGTGCGCCAGAACAGCAATTGCGCGCCCAAGCCCATGATCAGCAGGACGGCGGGATCGTTCTCGTCGCCCATGTCCTCGTAGGCGATGTCCAGCTCGCCCGACTTGGCGACACCGGCGCGGATGTCCATCAGCCCTCCAGCTCGTCGGTCGTTGGATTCTCTTCGCGCAAGCGCTCATCGGTGTTGGATTTCTCCTCGCGCAAGCGCTCGTCGGTGTGCTCGCGGGAGACCTCCACCATGAAGTTCGCGAAGTACCCCGTGAGTTGCGGGTCGGTCATCATCTGCCACTTCGGCGCCAGCAGCTTCATGTAGCGCTCGACGTAGAGGAACTGCTTGCCGATGAGGACGAGTTCCCGCGGCAGCTTGACGTCGTAGGCCTCGGCGAGGGTCGACAGCTGCTTGCCGATCTCGGCGTAGGACAGGTCACCAAGCGACGTCATCGTGAGCGGAGTGGCAAAGGCCTCGAGGTCTTTGGCCGCTTCGCCCTCCGGCTTCACGTTGCCGACGGCGCCCATGAGGACGACGATCTTGCCCGCCGCGGCGTGATCCTTCTTCACCAGCAGCGCGTACACCAGTTCGCGCAGCAGCCAACGGGTGCGCGGATCGATGCGGCCCATGATGCCGAAGTCGAAGAAGACGATCTTGCCGTCGTCGTCGACGTAGAGGTTGCCCGCGTGCAGGTCGCCGTGGAAGAGGCCGTGGCGAAGGCCGCCCTCGAAGACGCTGAACAGCAGCGCCTTGACCAGCTCGGTACCGTCGAACCCGGCCTTGCGGATCGCGGCCGCGTCATCGATGCGGACGCCCTGAATCCGTTCCATCGTCAGGACCTTCTCGCTGGTGAGGTCCCAATACACTTGCGGCACACGGATGTTCTTGCCGAGCGGCGAGGTATGCATGTGCGCCACCCACGCGTCCATCGACTGCGCCTCGAGGCGGAAGTCGAGTTCTTCGGCGAGGTTGTCGGCGAAGTCGGCGACGACGTCCTGCGCCGACAGTCGCCGACCCAACTTCGCCAGCTCGACGAGTTGGGCCCCGCGCTTGAGGATCTGCAGATCGGCTGCGACGCGTCGGCGGATGCCCGGCCGCTGGATCTTGACCACGACCTCCTCGCCGGAGTGCAGCGTCGCATAGTGCACCTGGGCGATCGACGCCGAGGCGAACGGCTGCTCGTCGAAGTTCTTGAACAGGTTGGCGGGGTCGTCGCCGAGCTCCTCCTTGAACAGCTTGTGAACCTGTTCGGTGTCCGCCGGGGGCACGCGGTCGAGAAGGCTGCGGAACTCGCGGCTCATCGGCTCGCCGAACGCGCCAGGGCTGGACGCGATGATCTGGCCGAACTTGACGTAGGTGGGGCCCAGATCGGCGAAGGCCTTCGGGATCTGCTTGATGATCTTCTGCTGGAGGGAGCCGCGGCCGAGGATGTTGCTGACGACCCGGGCGCCGGTGCGGGTGAGCTGCCATCCCGTCACGCCGATGCGGGCAGCCTCGACCGGCAACGGCACCCGGTCCAGCCGGGCTACCTCGCGGTGCTTGGTGGTTGTCATGACTGCAGTCTCTCAAAGGTGCCGGTCGGGCGGAAATTTCATGTGCGCCCCGTCACACCGCCCCCGCGCCGAAATAGCATTCCCTGTCGCTAAGCGTGCGCCGTAACGACAGGGAATGCTGTTTCGGCGAGAGTGCACGCGAATTGGAGCACGAACACGGCAGACCCCTCGGGCCTTGGCTACGACGGGGCCTAAGTTAGCGGGGCTAAGCTGTGCTGGTGTCTAGTCCGACCAGGTGGGCTGGGGTCCCGCTCCCTGATCGTCGAGCCGAACGACGCGGGCTCTTGCTCGCGGCGGCATTCGCTCTGTTCGGCGAGGGCGGGGAGACCGCGGTATCGGTTCGCTCGGTGTGCCGCGAATGCGAACTGAACTCGCGCTACTTCTACGAGAGCTTCGGCAGCGTCGACGAATTGCTGGGCGCGGTGTTCGACGACCTCAGTGCCCAGCTCAGATCGACGGTCGAGACCGCGATGCAGGACGCGGGCCCGTCATGGCGCGCCAGGACCCGTGCGGGCATGACCGCGGTACTCAGCTTCACCTCGGCCGATCCCCGGCGCGGGCGGCTGCTGGTCACCGATGCCCGTACCAACCCGGTGCTCGCGGCCAGGCGTTCTGCCACCCAGGCGCAGATGCTGGAGTCGGCGATGGCCGAGGACGACCGCAGCCATCCCGGTGCGGATCCCGTGATCACCCGCATCGGCGCCGCGATGTACACCGGCGCCATGGCAGAACTGTCCCAGCAGTGGCTCGCCGGAACCCTCGGCACCGACCTGGACGGCGTCGTCGACCACGCGTTGACGTTCCTCGACCGCGACTAATCGCCGGGGAAGTTCTCCACCAGCGCGTCCACCACGGGCCGCCACACCGGCTCGGGCAGATCGTGGCCCATGCCGTCGACGACGATGAACCGCGCCCCGTCGATGATGCGAGCGAGGCTGCGGCCGTTGCGAATTCGCATCATCGGGTCGTGCGACCCGTGTACGACGATGGTCGGCGCGGTGATGCGACGGGTGAAGCGCAGCAGGCTGCCCGTGCCAAGGATCGCGTCGAACTGGCGCAGTGCGCCCTGCTTGTAGTCACTGCGCGCAGTCAGCGTCTCGACGCGATGGTGCAACTGCTCGTCGGTCGGCAGGAAGTTCGGCCCGTTGAACACCGCGATGTTGCGGACCTCGAAGGCGACCCTGGCGGCCCGCGGCGCGTCTGCACCGGGCGGGTTGAACGCCAGCTTGATGACCGACCACTTCGGCAGCGCCGACAGTGGCTTGCCCGAGCTGGTCATCAACAGTGCCAGTGAGCTGACCCGGTCGGGGTGCGTGCCCGCCAGAATCTGGGCGATCATGCCGCCCATCGACGCGCCGACGACGTGTGCGCGCTCGATGCGGAGATGGTCGAGCAGGCCGTTGGCGTCCTGCGCCATGTCGACCAGCGTGTACGGGACGGGGCTGGGCCGACCGAGCAGATAGCGCCCGATGCGGCGGACGACGGAACCGGCGGCGCGCTGCCCGCTCATCTTGGTCGACAGGCCGACGTCGCGGTGGTCGAATCTGATCACCCGATAGCCGCGCTTGACGAGCAGCTTGCAGAAGCCGTCCGGCCACATCGGCAACTGCGCGCCGACGCCCATGATCAGCAGGACGGGCGGCGCGGCGCGGTCGCCGAGGTCCTCGTAGAACAGCTCGACGGGGTGCGACGGGTCCCCGCAGACCGCCCGCCCGCTCCGCTTCCGCATGTCCCATTTCTACCGGGAAAGCCGAGCGGGACCTGACATCGCATGCGATGTCAGGTCCCGCTCGGCTTTCCCGGTAGAAATGGGACATGCGGAAGCG
>JAOPWT010000234.1 GCA_025965555.1 Mycobacterium sp. | reverse complement strand
CTGCAGTTCGCGCTCCCCGCTCTGCGGCCGCTGTTCCAGTCCGCGGCCATGGGCGCCCAGCCGACCCTGCGGGCGGCCACCGACCCCGGCGTGCTCGGCGCCGAGTACTACGGCCCGGACGGACCCGGCGGCATTCGCGGCCATGCGAAGCTGGTCCCGTCGAGCGACCAGTCACACGACGCCGACCTGCAGCGCAGACTGTGGACGGTCTCCGAGGAACTGACCGGGGTGGTGTACCCGACCTAGGTGACGGCAGACTGCAGGTGTGTCACTGGTCGTGCCGCCCTATCCCCCAGCCCGCTACACGAAGGACCAGCCGGAGGTGAGTGCGTGGCTGCGCCGCGGCGACCAACCGCCCGACTACGACTCCTTCGGCATGGTGCAGTACCACTATCTCGCCAACCAGGAGAAGACCGACGGCGACTACGGCCTCTACCGCGTCGACATGTCACCGAAGGCAGGCGGACCGGGACCGCACTTCCACCGGGGCATGTCGGAGGCGTTCTTCGTCCTGTCCGGGCGAATGAGGCTCTACGATGGCCGCGACTGGATCGACGGCAGTCAGGGTGACTTCCTCTACGTGCCACCCGGCGGCGTGCACGGTTTCCGAAACGAGGCAGACGAACCCGCGTCGGTTCTCATGCTGTTTGCTCCCGGCGCGCCGCGGGAGCACTACTTCGAGGGGCTCGCTCAGCTCGGCGAGCTCACCGACGACGAGCGTCGGGACTGGTTCTTCGCCAACGACAACCACTTCGTTTAAGTGACACGCCGACTCGTCGGCTGACACGCCTCCGGCACATGGTCGGCGCCGGCGCGCCTCCGGCACATGGTCGGCGCCGGCGCGCCTCCGGCAGAAGTGCGAACCCGTAACCCCTTGCCCTAGACTGCCCTTCGACCAGTTAGGAGTCCTCGGGTGCAGGGTTATGCAGTGCCCAGCACCCAGGCGTTGCGGGGCTGGCAACGTCGGGCCATGGTGAAGTATCTTGCCGCCCGACCCCGCGATTTCCTGGCCGTCGCGACCCCCGGCTCCGGCAAGACGACCTTTGCGCTGCGCATCGCCGGTGAACTGCTGGCCGACGGTACCGTCGAGCGCATCACGGTCGTGGTGCCCACCGAGCACCTCAAGATTCAGTGGGCGAAGGCCGCCGCCGCACTCGGCATCTCGCTGGACCCCAAGTTCAGCAACTCCAATTCGCAGAACTCCGATGAATACCACGGCGTCGTCGTGACCTACGCCCAGGTGGCCAGCCATCCAGGGCGCCACCGGGTGCGCACCGAGAACCGCAAGACCCTGGTGGTGTTCGACGAAATCCATCACGGCGGCGATGCCAAGAGTTGGGGCGACGCCATCCGCGAGGCCTTCGGCGACGCGACGCGCCGCCTGGCCCTGACGGGCACGCCATTCCGCAGCGACGACAGCGCCATTCCGTTCGTCACCTATGAGCGCGGTCCCGACGGTCTGCAGCGCTCGACGGCAGACCACACCTACGGCTACGCCGACGCGCTGGCCGACGGCGTGGTGCGCCCGGTCGTGTTCCTCGCCTACTCGGGCGAGTCCCGCTGGCGCGACAGCGCCGGTGAGGAGCACGCCGCCCGCCTCGGTGAACCGCTCAACGCCGAGCAGACCGCCCGTGCCTGGCGCACCGCGCTGAATCCGGCGGGCGAATGGATGCCCGCCGTGATCGCCGCCGCCGACAAGCGACTGCAACAGAAGCGCCAGCACGTCCCTGATGCGGGCGGCATGATCATCGCCTCGGATCAGACGGCGGCGAGGGCGTACGCCGGGCTGTTGACCACGATCACCGGCGAGGCGCCGACGGTGGTGCTGTCGGACGATCCCGGTTCGTCGGACCGCATCACGGCGTACTCGCAGAGCACCAGTCGCTGGCTGGTCGCGGTGCGCATGGTGTCCGAGGGCGTCGACGTGCCGCGCCTGGCTGTCGGCGTCTACGCCACCAGTGCCTCCACGCCACTGTTCTTCGCCCAGGCGATCGGCCGCTACGTGCGTTCGCGCCGCCCCGGCGAGACCGCCAGCATCTTCCTGCCGTCAGTGCCCAACCTGCTTCAGCTGGCCAGCGAGATGGAGGCGCAGCGCAACCACGTGCTCGGCAAGCCGCATCGCGAATCCCAGGGCGATGAGTTCGAAGAGTACGAGGAGAAGCAGAAGTCCGAACCCAGCGAAATGGACAACGGCTTCGAGATGCTCGGTGCCGAAGCCGAACTCGATCAGGTGATCTTCGACGGCTCGTCGTTCGGCACCGCCACGCCCGCGGGTAGCGACGAGGAGGCCGACTATCTCGGCATCCCTGGCCTACTTGACTCCGCCCAGATGCGAGATCTGTTGCGGCGCAGGCAGGAAGAGCAACTCGACAAGAGGACCGCCGCGGGCGGAACCCTCCCGGTGCCCGGCACCACGCACGGCCAACTTCGCGATCTGCGCCGCGAACTCAACGCCCTGGTGACGCTCGCCCACCACCGGACCGGCAAGCCGCACGGCTGGATTCACAACGAACTGCGCCGGATCTGCGGCGGCCCGGTGGTCGCTGCGGCGAACTCGGATCAACTTGCTGCGCGCATCGAAGCGGTCCGCTCACTGCGGCCATAGGTCCGTTGTGACTGCCGACACACATGACAAATCACCGAAATCGCACTAATTTGACGGTGTCGTAGACAACCGAACCCGGGGGGGTTTTGCATGGCATCGTCGATCAACCGAAGGCGCTGGCGATGGTCTCGCTCGGCGACTTCTCCCGCATAGTCTCGGCAATCCACGCCGCCGCGATCACTCCGCAACATTGGATCGGGGCGATGGAGGCCGCCCGCGCCACGTTCGCCTCGACCAGTGCCGCCCTGATCACGGCCGACGGCGAGAGTCGGGTGATCAACAGCGCCTTCCTTCCACTGGAGGCGGAACGGGCCTACCGCGCCCACTATCGCCGCGTGGACTACGTACTCGACGCGGTCGAACACGGGCCCGTCGGGCTGGTTCGAAGCGGTGAGGCGCTGGTGGCACTGAACGCTCGCTCCGAGTTCAACGCCGACTGGCTGCGCCCGAATCAGATGCAGGACGGCTTGTTCGTCCGCCTCACCGACGGGCCTCTGCCGACGTGCTTCCTCGTCGCCACCGCGAAGCAGGACCGCCTCTTCGCGACGCGCGAACACGTCCAACTGATCAGCGCGCTGGTACCCCACCTGCAGCAGGCACTGTGCGCGCAGAATCATTTGAAGGACTTGGTGCACAAGGCCAATGACGTCGCCGAGGCGGTGGACAACATCCGCCACGGCGTGTTCGTCGTCGGCCGGGCAGCCGCGGTCATCTACCTCAACCGGGTCGCCGAGGACATCGTGGCCGTCGGTGATGGACCGTTCGTGCGGGCCGGCTGCCTCGGCATCAGGATTCCGTCGGACGACGCGACGTTGCAACGCCACATCGCGAACGCCCTCGGCGACGAATCCCATGCGCGCTGCGGCGGTTCACTGCTGTGCCCACGCGCGGACGGCAAGCGCGCGTACGTCATCCACGTGGTGCCGTTCACCTCGGCCACGCCGGATGCCCGCGACTCCAGGGCTCTGGTGATCGTCATCGACCCGGAGCGGCAAGGCGAGCCCGAACCGGATCTGCTGAGACGTCTCTACGGGCTGACCAGGGCCGAGGCCGAAGTCGCGTTGCGGGTGATGAGAGGTGATGGCCTGAAACCCATCTCGGACGAGATGTCGCTGTCCGTCGCGACGCTGAAGACGCACCTTCAGCACGTGTTCACCAAGACCGGCACGCACCGTCAGGCAGAGCTGGTCAGACTGCTCATGGCGATCGCACCCTGATCCGCCTGGTTCCTGCGGCCCGCCCGAGCGACGTGAAAGACGAAGGACGGCCGCAACATTCGACTCGGCCCCTCGACCATTCCGGTCACCCGCAAGAATTCCTGAGCGACAAAGGCGTCCGTCTCGGCGGCGGTGAGCACGCGGTCGACCAGGGCGTTGCTGACCCGCATCCACATCGACCGCTTGCCGGCCACCTCGGGTAGCGCAAGGTCGGACCCGACGGCCGTCTGCCACGCCACCCGGATCTTCTTGGCCGCCGCACGGTGAAATCGCTGCGGCAACGCCGCGTCGCCGCGGAGCAGGCAGTCCCGAAGGATCAACGCCTCGATCGACGCAATCGTCATGCCCTGCCCGTAGATCGGGTTGAAGCTGCAGACCGCGTCGCCGAGCACGACCAAGCCGTCCGGGGTTCGGCTCATCCTGTCGTAGCGCCGCCAGCGGTTGGCCGGGAAGCGGTGGATGCTGACGCCCGCGAGGGGTGTGGCGGCCATCGCGGCGGCGATGGCGTATTCCGGGACCAGCCCCCGACCGAAGTCCAGCAGATCCGCCGGGTTCGACGGCGGCTCGACCCCACCCAGGGTGCCGGCGCCGATCACCCAGGTGTCCTTCTCGCACGCGAACATCACGAACCCGCGAGGGTGGCCAGGCTCGAACAGTCTCGCGATGAGGTGCTCGTGCAGCGTCCCGTCCGGGATCCGAACCGGCATGCTGGCGTAGGACACACGCACCGCCAGCTCGTCCTCGGCCGGTCTGCCGTACCCGAGGCGTTCGAAGAACACCGGAGTGCGCGAGCCGCGACCGGTCGCGTCGACGACAAGCTGCGCGTGAAGGCTTGGCACGGAGCCATCGGCGTGCCGATGGAGCACGACGCCCGTGACACCGTCACTTGTCGCGATCAGATCGACGAGGTCGTGACCGTCCAGCACCGAGACGTTGGGGACAGCCAGCACCCTGCGCCGCACGTGGCATTCGATGAACGGCCGACTCGCGTAGTAATTGATCAGCGAGTCGGGGTCCGGGATGGCCCCCGTCCGGATGATCGGATGGCCTGCGAAGACGGCGTTGAAACGCGACAGGTCCCCGTCGTCCCACCGGTGCGCCCCCGCGGCGACCATCTCCTCGAGGAAGCCGGGAAACAGCTCCTCGATGATCTCGCCGCAGCGCGCCAGCAGCGCGTGCGGCTGCCTGCTCTGCGGCACCCCTCGTCGTGCCACGACGTCATCGGTGAGCTGGTCCCGCTCGACCACAGACACGCGGTCGTAGAAGTCGCTGAGCACCCTGGCGGCCAACAGCCCCGCCATGCTCGCTCCAAGGACGACCGCGTGTTCGCCGATCCTGACCATTGCACCGATCCCCCAAATCGGGCCAACCCCCCGGTTGGCCTTTCTCCAACCAACCAGTTCCAGCGAGGCGAGACGTCATCCAAACGGTTGATCTCGGGCGACCGACTAGAGGCCCAGGAGCGCAGGAAGTTCCGCGACCGAGTCGATGACGAAGTTGGGTTGCATCGCGAATTCGTCTGCGGCCCAACGGTCCAACGTGTTCTGCCGGAACTTGCCGGTGCGCACCAGCACACCGGTCATGCCGACGACCTGGCCGGCCAGTACGTCGTTGTTGAGGTCGTCGCCGACGACGTACATCTCTTCGGGGTCGACGCCGATCCTGCCCGCCGCGGCGAGGAACCCCTCGGGCGCGGGTTTCCCGACGGCCGTGGCCTTGCGCCCCGACGTCTGCTCCATGCCGATGAGGTACATCCCGGTGTCGACCCGCAGCCCCTCTGCGGTGTTCCACGCGGTGCTGCGGTGCATCGCCACCACCGGGACGCCCTGCGCCATCCAGTCGTAGACCCGGCTCAGCGTGACGTGGTCGTACTCCGACCCTGCGCCGCCGAGGAGGATGACGTCCGGCGTGTCCGGATCCGAGCCGACCACGTCGTGCGCGTAGACGATGTCGATGCCCGGCATGTCCTCGGCGATCTGGCCAATGTTGACCAGGAAGCACCTTGCCCCGGGATACCTGTCGCGCACGTAGTCGGCCGTGAGCACGGCAGCAGTGATGACCTCGTCGGACGTCACCTCCATCCCCGCGTCGGTCAGCAATTCGGCGATCTGAACGCGGGTCTTCGTCGTGGTGTTGGTGAGGTACGTCCTGGCGATCTGGTTGTCCGCGAGTACGCGCAACGTCTGTGCCGCACCCGCGATGGGTTCCCAGGAAGTCACCAGGACGCCATCGATGTCGAAGAGCACTCCACCGATAGCCATGCTGCCGAGGTTAAACGGCAAACGTTTCAGCGCAACTCGGGCCCGGTCGAAGGTGAGCCCAGTCATTCTCGGTCAGCCAGGGTGACGCGGTCGCGGCTACCGACCAGGCGAGGTCGGCGGGTACGTCGAGCAGCCGATACCGCTTCACCCCGGCGGCGGTGGCTGCCACCAGCGTCGCGACCCCGGCCCGCCGTTGAAGGAGGCTCTGGCGCACGGTCCAGCCGATGATGCCCGCTGCGGCGATGCAGTCCCGGCGCCGGTCGACACTGCCCGACTGCGCCACCAGCCAACCGTCACCGACCCGATGTCCCAGCGCACGTGCCCGGTCCGCGGCCAGAAGCGCTGCCGCCGCGCTCACCACGCCCCACAGCACCCACCCCCACACCGGCACCGCGCCGACGAACGCCAGCACGACGAGCGCGACGCCGAGCAGTGCAGGAATCGCCAGGGCCCTCGTCCAGCGCCTGCGGGTCGCGACGGGGCCGTGTCGCCGCAGTTCTCCGCTGACCACCTCTGGCCGCCCGATCAACTCGGTGAGCACTCCCCGAGCCGTCGCCACGGGACAGGCGGGCAGCAGCAGCGACGCCTCACCGGAGCCGTCGACACCGGTCATCACCGCATCAAGCCGCGCGCCACCGAACATTCGCACCAGTAGAGGTTCGTGGACGGTGCCGCCGCGCAGGCGGCGCATGTCGAACGTGTTCTCGCGCACGCGCAGCAGTCCGTGCTCGAGGTGCAGCACGCCGGTCCCACCGTCGTCGCGCAGTGACAGCACCAGGTTGCCGAACGTCACCAGCGACCGCACGACCGAAAGCAGCACCGAGAGCACCAGCACCACGACGGCGGCCACCGCGACGGTGACCACGACGCCGATCCGCTCGGCCGCGTCGAGCCCCTCCCGCGCCAGCTCCGAATCCTGAAGCGCCGCAACTGCTCCCGTCTGGTACACCAGTCCGATGGCGGCTGCGATCATCGCCAGCCCGGTGAAGCTCAGCGGGCTGTACCGCAACCAGGACGGCTGCCATCTGGCGATGGTGCGGTCGTGCGGTGGCTCCTCGGTGCTCCCGGTCAACGAGTCGGCGAGCAGGATCGCGAGCAGACCGGGCACCTCGTCGGAACGGACCGCGTCGAGGGCGAACTCGGCGTCCCCCTTGGTCTCCCGGCCCGTGCTGACCCTGACGACGGTCAGGCCGAGCAACCGGTGCAGCAGTCGGGCGTCCGTCGAAACCGATCGAATCCTGTTGCGTGGTAGCGAGAGAACGGTCCGCTGCAGCACCCCCTCGCGGCGCTGGATCTGTTCGCCGTCGATGCGGTAGGTGGTGGTGAACCAGCGCAGCACGGCAGCCAGGATGACGGCGCCGACGCTGGCCAGACCCCACCAGTCGTGGCCGCTGGTACTGCCGGCCAGGAAGGCCCCGAATATCGCGGGCAGCGCGCGCGGTATCTCCTGGAACGGATGCACCAGTAACATCCGTGGGCTCAGCCGCCGCCAGGACGGGTCGACCCCGTCGGCGGTCATGACCGATCCGCCGGCCATCGCGGGCCGGGCGCCCCCGGTCGACCCCGGCCACGTCATGTCGCGTCGCCGGGGCTCGCCTGCGTGTTGGTCGTCAGGTCGTCGACCAG
>JAOPWT010000233.1 GCA_025965555.1 Mycobacterium sp. | reverse complement strand
GAGCGCTGATCGTCGTCGACGTACAGAAGGACTTCTGCGAGGGTGGTTCGCTGGCCGTCGACGGCGGCGCCGCCGTCGCTGCGGGACTCTCCGAGCTCCTCGCCAACCACGACTACGACCACGTGGTGGCCACGATGGACTTCCACATCGACCCGGGATCGCACTTCTCCGACGAACCCGATTACCGCGACTCCTGGCCGCGGCACTGCGTCGTCGGCACCGAGGGCGTGGACTTCCACCCCGCGTTCGACCCGGCGGCCGTCGATGCCATCTTCACCAAGGGCGAGCACTCGGCGGCCTACAGTGGTTTCGAGGGTGCCGACGAATCCGGTACGACGCTGGCCGACTGGCTCCGCCAACGAGGAGTGGACGCGGTCGACGTGGTGGGCATCGCCACCGACTACTGCGTGAAGGCCACCGCCGCCGATGCGGTCACCGCCGGCTTCGCCACCCGGGTGTTGCTGGACCTGACTGCGGGGGTGTCGCCGATTACCACCGCGGAGGCCGTCGACTCGCTACGGGCCTCCGGCGTCGCCATCTCCTAGCTCGCTGTGAGCGGAATTTCGGCGTGATGGTGACCACAGCGCGGTCGGTCCCGGGTTTGCGACGTCCGGTAACTGGGCAGTTCAGAGCCGGTGGCCAAATAGGCATACCTCCAATCCGCGCGTCTCGCCCGCCATGCTCGCGTACCCGCGCGCGCCGTATCGTCAGCCTGGTCCATCCCTAATCACTCCACATCTCTCGACATCTCCCCACATCTACCCAGACGTCTTCACCAGAAGGGTGCAACTTGACCCCCGCCGCCAGCTCCAAGGACACCGCCTCGCCCGCCGTCATCCCGACCGCGCAGCCCGAGGCCCCAGCTCGGGACTCGGTCCTGCGCGAGATGTGGCCTGGCAAGGCCTACCCACTGGGCGCGACCTACGACGGATCGGGCGCCAACTTCGCGGTGTTCAGCGAGGTCGCCGAGTCGGTGGAATTGTGCCTCTTCGACGAGGACGGCACCGAGACCAAGCTGAAACTGCCCGAGGTGGACGGCTTCGTCTGGCACGGCTTCGTGCCCGACGTCGAGCCGGGCCAGCGCTATGGCTACCGCGTGCACGGACCGTACGACCCGGAGAACGGGCTGCGCTGCAACCCGAACAAGCTCCTTCTGGACCCGTACGCCAAGGCCATCGACGGCACGTTCCAGTGGGACCAGTCGCTGTTCGGCTACGACTTCGGCGACCCCGACAGCCGCAACGACGACGACTCGGCGGCCAGCATGCCCAAGTCGGTCGTCATCAACCCGTTCTTCGACTGGGGCACCGACCGCCCACCGCAGCACGAGTACGCCGACTCGATCATCTACGAGGCGCACGTCAAGGGCCTCACCGAGACACACCCCGACATCCCCGAGCGCAGCCGCGGCACCTACGCCGCGATCGCCCATCCCGCGATCATCGAGCACCTCAAGGGGCTCGGGATCACCGCGATCGAGTTGATGCCGGTGCATCACTTCGCCAACGACTCCACCCTCATCGACAAGGGCCTTTCCAACTACTGGGGTTACAACACCATCGGCTTCTTCGCGCCGGACTCCAAGTACGGCTCCAGCCCGACGCCCGGCGGCCAGGTGCAGGAGTTCAAGGCCATGGTCCGCGCCCTGCACGAGGCGGACATCGAGGTCATCCTCGACGTGGTCTACAACCACACCGCCGAAGGCAACCACATGGGTCCGACGGTGTCGATGCGCGGTATCGACAACGCGGCCTACTACCGACTCGTCGAAGACGACAAGCGCTACTACATGGACTACACCGGCACCGGGAACAGCCTGAACGCCGGCCATCCACATGCGCTGCAGCTGATCATGGACTCGCTGCGGTACTGGGTGACCGAGATGCACGTCGACGGGTTCCGCTTCGACCTGGCGTCCACTCTGGCCCGCGAGTTCTACGACGTCGACAAGCTGTCGACGTTCTTCGAACTAGTGCAGCAGGACCCCACCGTCAGCCAGGTGAAGCTGATCGCCGAGCCATGGGACGTCGGTCCTGGCGGCTACCAGGTCGGCAACTTCCCGCCGCAGTGGACCGAGTGGAACGGCAAGTACCGCGACACCGTCCGCGACTTCTGGCGAGGTGAGCCCGCCACGCTCGACGAGTTCGCGTCTCGACTCACCGGGTCCGCCGATCTCTACGAGCACACCGCGCGCAGGCCGGTCGCGTCCATCAACTTCGTCATCGCCCACGACGGATTCACGCTGCGGGACCTGGTCTCCTACAACGAGAAGCACAACGAAGCCAACGGCGAGGACAACAACGACGGCGAGAGCCACAACAGGTCGTGGAACTGCGGGGTCGAGGGGCCGACGGACGACCCCGAGATCCTCGCGCTGCGCGCCCAGCAGGAGCGGAACTTCATCACCACCACTCTGCTGAGCCAGGGCGTGCCGATGATCTGCCACGGCGACGAACTCGGGCGCACGCAGGGCGGCAACAACAACGGCTACTGCCAGGACAACGAGATCACCTGGATCGACTGGGCCAACGCCGACAAGGCACTGATCGAGTTCACCCAGTCGGTCGCCGCGCTACGGGCGGCGCATCCGATCTTCCGCAGGCGCCGGTTCTTCGACGGGTTGCCGGTGCGCATCCGCGGCTCCGAACGGCTGCCCGACATCTCGTGGTTCGCCCCCGACGGTTCGGAGATGAGCGACGAGGACTGGGGCTCGGGCTTCGGGAAGTCGATCACCGTCTGGCTCAACGGCCAGGGCATCCCCGATCTCGATCCGCGTGGTCAGCGCGTCACCGACGACTCCTTCGTGCTGTGCTTCAACGCGCATTTCGAGCCGATCGACTTCACGCTTCCGCCAGAGGAATTCGGGGCGGCGTGGCAGCCGGTGGTCTACACGGTCGAGGGTGCGGTGATGGAGGGATCGCGGCCGGTCGCCGCCGGCGCCGCGCTGCCCGTCGAGGCGCGCTCGGTCATGGTGCTGCAGGCCGCCTCGGAGTAGCTCCGGTCAATCGTGGACGCGGGTGTGCCGCCGAGTGTGAGCCGTACGGCGATCAGCGGTCGGAAGGCCCGCCATACGGCTCACGCTCGGCACCGGCGTGGTGAGACCCTTCGAACTCACTCCACGATGTCGAAGAACGAGCTGCCGTCCTCGGGGGTGCCGTCGATCTGACCTTCGTCGCGGCCGTGGCGCTCCGTGTCGATTCGGTCGAGTTCGTCATCGCTGACTGTGTCGAGGCCGCCGCCCTGCTCGGAGTCGTGCGCTTCGGTCACTCCGTCGGCGACGCTGTCGTCGTCTTGGAGTTCACTGACGTCGGGCACCTCGTCGGCCAGCCGTTCGTCGAGCGTCTCGTCGTCCTTGGCCGGGATCCACCGTTCTGGCGGATCGGTCACCTCGTCGCCATCGTCATTGCGAATCTCGTCGGAGTCGAGCTCCTCGGACTGTGACAGTGGGAAGTCGTCGAAATCGGAAGTGGACATGCCGCCCATGTTGCCCGACCTCCTCGTGACCAAACACCGCGCGGCGCGGGAGTTCACCTCGTAGGTGGTAGTTAGCTCTGTAACAGAGGTATCGTGGCCGGGTGGACACCCGGACCGATCTCGCCGCCGACCTCCTGGCGACCGCAGGCCGCTTCCGCCGTCAGGTACGCCGCTCGGGGGGAGCACCGAGAATCGGCTCCGGGCTGCCGGAGTCGCAGGCCGAGTTGCTGCGGCTGATCGGTCGCCAGCCGGGCATCTCCGTGCGGCACGCCGCTGCCGAACTCGGACTCGCGCCCAATACCGCATCCACTCTGGTGTCACGGCTGTCCGCCGACGGCCTGCTGGTGCGCACCGTCGACCCCGACGACAGGCGCGTCGGCAGACTGCGACTGACGGACCCGGCCCAGCGCATCGCCGACGAGTCGCGCGCCGTCCGCCGAGCCGCCCTGGGAGCCGTGCTCGCCCGACTGGACCCGGATCAGCTCGACCGACTGACTGACGGCGTGGCCGTGCTGGCCGAAGTGACCCGCCTTTTGCACGAGGAGGAACGAGAATGACCGCACCACCGGCGATCGAATGCCTGCACCTGAGTCACCGCTACGGCGGCTTCACCGCCGTGGACGACCTGAACCTGGAGGTCCGCGCAGGCGAGACGATGGGACTGCTCGGACCCAATGGCGCAGGCAAGACGACGGTCGTGCGGGTGCTCACCACCCTCACCCCCGTCCAGCACGGTGAGGTGCGCATCTTCGGACTGGACGCCAGTCGCGACACGATGGACATCCGCCACAACATCGGCTATGTGCCCCAACAACTTTCGATTGAATCAGCGCTGACCGGCCGGCAGAACGTCGACCTGTTCGCGCGACTGTACGACGTGCCACGGAGGCAGCGGCGCGAACGCGTGGCCGAGGCGATGAACGCAATGCAGTTGCTCGACGTCGCCGACAACCTCGCCGGGACGTACTCCGGCGGCATGGTCCGGCGTCTGGAGTTGGCCCAGGCTCTGGTGAACCGGCCGTCGCTGCTGCTGCTCGACGAACCGACCGTCGGCTTGGATCCCATTGCGCGCGACGGGGTCTGGTCGCAGGTGGCCGACATGCAGCAGCAGTACGGCATGACCGTCCTGCTCACGACGCACTACATGGAGGAAGCCGACGCCCTGTGCGATCGCGTGGCCCTCATGCATCACGGCGTATTGCAGACCGTCGGCACGCCCAACGAACTCAAGGCGGCCCTCAGCTCGGACGACGCCCCCGCCGCCACGCTCGAGGACGTGTTCCGCCACTACGCGGGCTCGGACCTCGCCGAGGACTCGACGAGACGCGGGCTTCGCGAGATCCGCTCCAGCAGGAAGTTGGCCCGCCGTGTCAGTTGATCGCGCAGGCACCGTCACCGTCGAGCTGATCCGCGCCCCCCGCGGAATCCGCCGCGTCGGTGGCCTTCTTCGCCGCATGGGTGCCTTCGCGCTCGTCGAGATGCAGAAGCTGTCCCACGACCGCACCGAACTGTTCACCCGCATGGTGCAGCCCGCCCTGTGGCTGCTGATCTTCGGGCAGACGTTCTCGCGTTTGCACGTCATCGACACCGGTGACGTGCCCTACCTCGCATTCCTCGCGCCGGGCATCATCGCCCAGTCCGCGCTGTTCATCTCGATCTTCTACGGCATCCAGATCGTGTGGGACCGCGACGCGGGCATCCTCGCCAAGTTGATGGTCACGCCGGCGCCCGCGTCGGCCCTCATCACAGGCAAGGCGTTCGCGGCGGGCGTGCGGTCGGTCGCACAGGTCGTTGGCGTCATGGTGATCGCCTATCTGATGGGCATCCACCTCACGGCCAACCCGCTGCGGATCATCGCGGCGATGGGTGTCGTGGTGCTCGGTTCGGCGTTCTTCGCGTGCCTGTCGATGACGCTGGCGGGTCTGGTGCGCAACCGCGACCGGCTGATGGGCATCGGACAGGCCATCACCATGCCCCTGTTCTTCGCCTCCAACGCGCTGTACCCGGTCGACCTCATGCCCCAGTGGCTGCGCTGGCTGTCGGCGATCAACCCACTGAGCTATGAGGTCAACGCGCTGCGCGCACTGTTGCTCGGCACCCCGGGCAACACCTGGCTCGACCTCACCGTCCTAGCGGCCGCCGCGGCGCTCGGTGTCTTCACCGCCTCGACGCTGTTGCGGCGCCTCGTCAGGTAGCGCAGGCCCCTTCGGCGCGAACAGGTCGTAGGCCGTCACACCGCCGACGGTCGTCGAGTAGAAGTGGCCACGGACCCACCGCAGAATGTCGGCGTGGGGGCGGGCGCTCACGTCCCCACCGTTCTCGTCCTCCGCGACGGCACCGTGCGACGACCCGCGGGGAGCGAGATAGTAGGCAACGCGATGCCGGGCGACGTCGTCCTGAAACTGCTGAAGGGACGGCGCCGGGTCGGTGCCGGAGAACCCGCCGATCGCCATCACCGCTGTGCCCGTTGCCAATTCGAGTCCAGCCGCCGAGGACGACCGGTCGATGGCGGCAGACCACGGGGTGTCCGTCGCCTCGAGCAACGCATCGAGTCGCGGGTTGCCGACCGTTCTACCGGCCGCGAACCCCGGGTGGGATGGGCCGACGGAAGGACCGATGCCCTGGTGCGGCGCCGCGACCGTGGCCACCGCATACGCCGCCGGGCCGCCCAGCGCCCCCGTCAACGCCACGGCCAGCAGAGTGGGCGCGACGTAGCGCCGCCGCGGCGCCCACGACCAGAGCAACGCCGCGGACGCCAGCGTCGTTGCGACCAGGACGGTCCACCGCAGGATGGGCGTCGACATCGCGCTGCCGCCGAGCAGCCACCAGCCCCACCCGCCAGCCGCCAAGAGAATGCCCACGAGGGCGATGCGGCACCACGGCGTTTCGCGGCGGCCCCACATCTGCTGCACGCCGATCGCGAAGACCGCCGCGACGGGCGGCGCGATGGACAGGCTGTAGTACGGGTGAATGGTGCCGTTCATGAAGCTCAGCACCAGTCCGTCGATCAGCAGCCAGCCGCCGAACAGTACGACGCCCGCGCGCGCCAGATCGGTACGTGGCGCCCTGCCGCGGGCCACGATCGTCAGGACCGTCGCCAGCAGCGCCGCGGGCACCAGCCAGCCGATCTCGAAGCCGAACTCACCGGACAGCAGCCGCGACAAGCCACGTGAGCGACCGCCGAAGCCGCCGAGGTTGGCAATCCCGACCGGCGCACTCGTCGCGACGTGGGAGGTGGCGGGCCCGAAACCGGAGGGCAGGCTGATCCCGAAGTAGCCGTGACCGACCACTCGCGCCAGACCGTTGTAGCCGAGCACCAGATTCATGAAACTGTTGTCCGTCGACCCGGCGAGGTATGGCCGCGAAGTCGCAGGCCACATCATCGTTAGTACGACGAACCACCCAGCCGAGACGACGAACGCCATGGCGGCACCCAGCAGGTGCAGGGTGCGGGCCCGCAGGCGGACCGGCGCGGCGACGAAGTAAGCGACCGCAAGGGCCGGCATCACCATGGCGCCCTCCAGCATCTTGGCCAGGAACGCGAACCCGAGCGCCACCCCGGCCGCCGCCAGCCACCTCGCCGAGCCCCGCTCGATGGCACGCACGGTGCAGTACGCCGCCGCCGTCATCAGCAGCACCATCGCTGCATCCGGGTCGTTGAAGCGGAACATCAGCACCGCCACCGGGGTCAGCGCCAACGCCGCGCCTGCCAGAAGGGCCGCACCGGGTCCGCTGATCCGGCTCACGGCGCCGTACAGCAGCGCGACGGCGGCCACGGCCATCAATGCCTGCGGAACGAGCATGCTGGCACTGCTGAAACCGAAGATCTGCCCTGAGAGACCCATCACCCACAGCGACAGCGGCGGCTTGTCGACGGTGATGAAGTTGTGGGCGTCGAGCGACCCGAACAGCAACGCCTCCCAGTTGCTGGAGCCCGCCTGAACGGCGGCCGCGTAGAACTGGTTGCCAAGGCCGTTGATCGTGACGTTCCACAGGTACAGAACCGCTGTGGCCGCGAGCAGAATGCCCAGGCGAAGCCGTTTGCCGGTGACGATCCGGGTCCGGTGCGGCTCGGGTCCCTCGACGGAGGCGTTGGCGGGCAGATCCAACGTCTCCAGCGTTCGCGTCACTCGAACAGTGAGGCATTGCGACATTCGGGCAACCTGTGAACGGACGGTGAGACTGCTGCGGGTCGGCGTCCGACGTGGTCCACCGAGGGATGTCGGTAACACCCGGCCCCGTCGCTGGCGAAGTCCCTAGGACCGGACTTTGTTAGGTTCATGTCTCAAAGGCTCTGCCCAAGATTGGGGAAAGTGTGCGTAACGTCTTCAAGCTCGTCGCTGCGGTGGCGACCGTTGCTGCCGTGTCGGCGACCGCTTCGGTCGCGTGGCAACCGGAAACCCGGACCATCCCGTTCACCGAGACGGCGTCGATCAACACGTCGGCCAGCACGGTCGGGTTCGCCGACTCCGACCTGTACGGCATGTCACCCGAGGACGTGAACCACTCCCTCGACCTGATGACGGCCGCGGGCGTGCGCAACGTCCGCGTGATGATGCCGTGGGCGGGCATGGAGCCGAACCCCGGCCAGTACGACTGGGGCCAGGTCGACATGATCGTCGACGCCGCCAATGCCCGCGGCATGTCGGTGCTCGGCACGTTGGTGTCGTCACCGGGCTGGGCCGTCGAACCCGGTCTGCTCGCGGTGTCGAGCCCACCCGCGCAGGCGTCCACGTACGGCGACTTCGCGGGTGCCGCAGCCGCGCACTTCCGCGGCAGGGTCGGCGCCTACGAGATCTGGAATGAACCCAACGCGGTGCTGTCGTGGACCTCGGGTCCGCAGGGGCCAGAGCCCGCCGTGTACGCGAGCATGCTCAAGGCCGCCTACCCGAAGATCAAGGGTGCCGATCCGTCGGCGATCGTCGTCGGCGGTGTCGTCGGAGCGGTCGTACAGTTCTTCGCGCTGACGATGGACCCCGTCACCTTCATCAACCAGATGTACGGCGCCGGGGCCGCGGGATCGTTCGACGCGTTGTCGTTCCATCCGTACCTGTACAACAACATGTTCTCGGCCGGTCGCGGTACGCCCAATACCCCGATCAGTCAGGCCGCCGGGATCCGGCAGGCCATGGTGAACAACGGCGACGGCGGCAAGAAGCTGTGGGCCACCGAGTACGGCGAGCCCACCTCATCGGTCGACGAAGCCACCCAGGCGGCGTACATCAGCGACTTCCTGAGCACCTGGCGCACGCTGCCCGGCGCCGGGCCTGCCTACATCTACACGACCCGCGACAGGAACACCGGTAGCGGTAGCGACCAGGACACCCTCGGCGTCTACCGCACCGACTGGACGCCGAAGCCTGCGGTCGCCGCGATCCAGGCCCTCGCCTAGCCGACCAGCCGGGCGATCGACGCCATCGGGATCGGCAGCCAGGTCGGGCGGTACCTCGCTTCGTAGCCGGCCTCGTACACGGCCTTGTCCAGCTCATACGCGGCCAGCGGTCCCGTGAAGCTGCGCGGGTCGCTGCCTGCCGCGGCCGCATAACCGTCGCAGAACGCCGCGCAGTTGCGGTCCACCCAGGCGCGGGCACGCGCTTCCAGCTGATCGTCCTGCTCGGCGGTAGAGCCCTGCCCCCCCGAGCCCTCGACCAGCCGTTGGTAGGCCGCGTACTCATAGGATCTCAGGACGCCCGCGACGTCGCGCAGCGGCGAATCCGGCCTGCGCCGTTCCTCGAGCGGTTGACCCGGCTCGCCCTCGAAGTCGATCACCAGCCACCGCTCGGGCGTGCGGAGAACCTGACCCAGGTGAAGGTCACCGTGCACGCGCTGCACGGTGACGAACTCCTCCGCGAGCTTGCGGTAGCGCTCCTCGATCAACTCCCGGTACTGCGCGACGGCGGGCACCATGGCGGCCACGGCATGCAGCCGCTGAAGCAGCGTGTCGACGGGGAACGGCTCGAGCGCGGTATCGAGGGTCGTGGCCAGCGTCCGATGCACCGACGCGACCGCCTCACCCAGCCGGTAGGACTCGCTTGCGAAGTCATCGCCCGGGTGGTCGGCGGCGAGGTCGCGCGTGCTGGCGGTGGCCATGTCCCAGCCCTCGGCCGAGTTGGCGGCGAATTCGGTGACCATGCCGAGCGAGTACGGCTCGCCGTCCACGGTCGTCTCGAATGACCCCAGCAATCGCGCCACGTGCGGGTTGCCCGCGCGCGCCAATTCCCGGTTAAGTTCGATGTCGGGGTTGATGCCGGGAGTGACGCGGCGGAACACCTTGAACATCGCGGCGTCGCCGAACACCACGCTGGTGTTGCTCTGCTCGGCGCCGATCACCCGGCCCGTGGCCTGCATGGGTAGCTGTGCCCCCGGTTCCTTGATGAAGCGCAGCGGCCCGACCGTCGCCGACCGGTCGACGAGCGACAGCAGACGGTGGGCCGACGACGGGTCGTACAACGCGTCGTGGGCGGTACGGCCGCCCGAGGCGCCGATCACCGCGACACCACCGCCTGCGGGATCGTCGTCCCACCGCACCAGCAGCTGGTACCTGGCGGACGTCCCGTCGGCGTAATCGGCGTCGAGCAGAACCAGGTCGAGGCGTTCGCCCAGCGAGACCACCTCACCGGTTCGCACGCCGGTGAGTTCGCGACCTCGTCCGGCGTACCACCGTTGCGTCGGCAGCCACTGGTGGAACGGAAGGTTCATCGGCTGAGTCATCAGTCTTCAAAGCTACCCACGCACCGCGACTTTGAATCAGCGACGAGCGCGTGAGTGCTAGGCCCGCCGCCGCGCGATCACTGGAGGAACCGGGCAGCGTCGGATCGCAAGTAACGCCCGGAGTTGGCTTGGCGGTATCCGATCACGCTGCCGCTGGCGGTGATCGCGATCAGGCCGGCAAGCCCTGGCAGCGCGACCGTGGCCACCTGGTTGATGCGCGCCGAGCGCAGATAGCGTGGGTAGCCCTCCCGTAGCGGGGGATTACTCGTGGCCGAGACGGATCCGCTCTGCAGCAGCTGCTCGGTCGGCATCGAACCGGTCTGCGGCGCAGAGCCCCGCACCTGCGCCCGCGCGGCAGCCGGACCCGCACCCGGCACCTGCGGCTGCTCCGCGGGAATGCTGCCGGTAATCGGGCGGGGCGCCTCAAAGCGTACCTGCGGCACCACCACCGGCGCCTGCATCACCGGAAGTCCGGACGACCCGTTGGACAGCGGAGCGACGCCATCGGTGCCGCCGGCATCGACGACGCTCGGCTCCTGCTCCGAGGTGCGGAACGTCGGCGACAGCTGCGGTGCGGGCGTCGGCGGGGGTGGTTTGAACGGGTCGTACGGCGCGTACGCGTCAGTCAGCAGCGAGTTGACGGTCTTCAACGTCTCT